>JBBTPG010000001.1:0-2273 GCA_038066315.1 Chloroflexota bacterium
GCGATCAGCTCCAACGTCGCGGGCGCCGGCACCGGCAACGCGCCGTGCGACGAGCGCGCCGTGCCGCCGCCCGCAGGCAGCGCGGAGCAGTAGAGCCGCTCGATGCCCAGCAGCCGCAGCCCCGCGACGCCGCCGACGATATCGACGATCGCGTCGAGAGCGCCCACTTCGTGGAAGTCGATCGCCTCGCGCTCGACGCCGTGCACGCGTGCTTCGGCGTCCGCCAGCCGTTGGAAGACGCTCGACGCGCGCTGCTTGTCGCCGGCGTCCAGCGTCGAGCGCTCGATCAACGCGAGGATGTCCGGCAGGCGCCGGTGCGGCTGTGGCGACTCCGCCAGGTCGACATGCGCCCTGGTCGCCGCGAGGCCCGAGCGCTTCACGCGCTCGGCGCGCAGCGACCAGCCGTCGACGCCGAGACGCGCCAGCTCCGCACGCAGCGCATCCAGGTCGAGGCCGGCGTCGAGCAGCGCCCCCAGCAGCATGTCGCCGCTGATCCCCGCGAAGCAGTCGAGGTATGCGATGCGCGTCAAAGCGTCGGCCTCCGCCACCATCGTACCGCGCGGTCCGACGGGCGAACCACGAAACTCCGGACCACGTACCTCGATCCGTGTTACGGCAGGCCGCTTCGTTCCGCGGGTCATTCCGGCTCGATCGTCACCGTGCCGGCCGCCCCGTCGACGGTGATGCGCTGGCCGTCGGCGATGCGGCGGGTGGCGCTCGTCGTGCCGACGACGCAGGGGACGCCGTACTCGCGCGCGACGATCGCGCTGTGCGAGAGCGAGCCGCCGGAGTCGGTCACAACGCCGCCCGCGATCGCGAACAACGGCGTCCATGCCGGCATCGTCATCGGGCAGACGAGGATCTCGCCTGGCTGGAGGCGATGCGCCTCATCGAGCGTCTGCACGACGCAGGCGCGCGCGGTCACCGTGCCGCGGCACGCGGCATTGCCGACGAGCACATTGCTGGACTCGTCCTGCACCCGGACCTCACCGAAGAAGCGCGCCAGCCCGTTGAACCGGGGGTCGACGGCAAGCTCCAGCGGTGGCGGGGCGCCGAGATTGGGCGGCGGCGGCGCTTCCGCCTGGCGATTCCACGCCGCGCGTCGCTCCGCGATCAGCTCCGCCCACGCGCGCGCGGACGGCGCTTCCAGCGCCTCGCCCACCTCGTCGACGGTGAGAAAGAACACGTCGTCCGGCAGAGCGATCGCGTCGGCGGCGGCAAGGCGGCGGCCAGCTTCGAGGGCGGGCAGCCGCATGAGCACGGTGTTCATCTGGTCGATGTAGAAGTTGTGGTCCTCCTGGATCGTCAGGTACTGCTGTGCGAGCGGCAGCATTCCCCGGAGAAGCGCCCCGTTCGGCGCCGCATCGATCTCCGGCGACACGCGCGCGAAGAGTTCATCGCGCTCAGCGGCGGCGCGCGCTGCGCGGCGCGCGGGATCCGTATCGTCCGGCTGCTTCAGGTAGTCGCGCATCGTCGCGATCGCCATCGACGGATCTTCGATCCACGCGGGGTCGGCGAACTCGAACGCACCCGAGCGCCAGCCATACGCTTCGAGGTACGCATCGAGCTTCGCCTTGAACGCGCGACCGTCGTCCGTCGTCGCGAGCAGCGGCACGATCCGCCGCACCGGCGTCTCGGCGATCAGCTTCGCTACGGCCGGCGCCGCGAGCGCTTCGCGGCTGAGCGCCCAGAGCGCGGCGCCGGCCTCCATCGTCTTGTTCGGAAACCCCTGCAACAGGGCCAGCGCCTCGCCTCCCCGCTCGGCGCCGAAGGCTGCTTCCCACACGTTCTCCAACTCGCCCGCGACCAGCGTGATCGGGACCACGACCTGCATGTGGATATCCCACGCGCGCTCGCGGATCCGCCGCGACTCGTCGATCTGAGCGATGAGCCCGGCCGTCGATGCGCCCGCGTAGTCGAACTCGCGCAGGCGTCCGTTGAGCTGCTGCACCTCAGGCAGCCACGTATCGTGCCAGCGGTCGAGCAGACCATCGAGCCGGCCCATAACCGTCGTCTGCACGTGCGGCATCCACGCGTCGAGGTCAGGGTCGAGGAGATCCGTCGCACCGTAGTTGTAGCCGCCGATGTTACAGACGACGACGCGTAGCGGCAGGCCGAGCGACCGCGACGCCGTGGTGACGCCTGCGCCCATCGCCGGGCAGTCGAGGCTGGCAGAGTACGGCGTGGCGGGGCGCGGGAAGTGCATCTGGTCCCACACCCACGAGAGATCCTCGTAGCCGGGCTCGGGCCAGGCGATCGCGCCGGCCGGGCCG
>JBBTPG010000002.1:0-4046 GCA_038066315.1 Chloroflexota bacterium
CGCGAGAAGGCGCTGCCGCTCTGCCGCGAGGCGATCCGCTTCTCCGCGAACGCGATCCGCGCCGTACACCGCAACGACTTCGCGACGGCGCAGGAGCTCGTCGGCAAGGCGGGCGCGCAGGTCGCGACGGCGAAGGCCAGCCTCGAAGGCCACGCCGACATCTACCACGCGGGCTTCGTGCACGATTCGCAGAAGGAGTTCGCCGAGGCGTCGATCACGCTCGCGCTGATCTCCGGAGGGGATCTGCCGACGCCGGAGTCGCTCGACGTCGAGCTGCCGGCGTACCTCAACGGCATGGGCGAGGCCGTCGGCGAACTGCGCCGCCACCTGCTCGATACGCTGCGCTCCGGCGACGTCGAGCAGTGCGAGACGTGGCTGCGCGACATGGACGAGATGTACTCCGTGCTCGTCACGGTCGACTACCCGGACGCGATGACCGGCGGCCTGCGCCGCACCACGGACAGCGTCCGCGGCATCCTCGAAAAGACGCGCGGCGACCTCACGCTGTCGGTGCAGCAGCGGCGGCTCGAACAGCGTCTCGACGAGTTCGGTTCCAAGCTCGGGTAGGCCTGGGCATTCGAAGAGTCGCCGCAGCAGACAGCCGCCCCCGGTCGGAGAGTCGCCGGAGGAGACCTGTGCGTCAAGCACATCGATTCACCACGTAGCGCGGACTTCAGTCCGCGTGGGTTCTGCACGACTCACAGCTCACACAGCCGGCCCGCGCGTCGTCGCCGCCGAGAGGCGGCCGAGCTCCGTGCACGGCGGCGCGCCGTCGATGTACTCGCGGATGATGGCGCGCCATGGCCCGCGCGCGCCGAGGTTCCCCAGCAGTCCCGACAGCCCGAAGTTGATGCGCGTCAGGAAGATCGTGCCCTCCGGCACGTTGCAGTGCTGGTTGATGCGCCCGCCCAGCCCGGTCGTCTGCGTGTTGCGCCGCACCATCTCTGCCGCAAGCTCGGGCGTGAACGTGATCTCCTCGTCGAGTACCGGCGACCAGTACCAGCGCATGTGCTCCCACAGCTCCTCCGTCGAGAACGGCGCGTCCCGCCGCAGGATGCCCGCCGCCTCGACGGCGCGCCGCCACTCCTCGCGGTCGTCGTCCATCACCGCCCGCAAGATCCGCACGATGTCCGCGATCGTCTCGTCGCTGAACTCGGCGACGCAGCCGTAGTCGACGAACGCGACGCCGCCGTCGGGCAGCAGCAGGTAGTTGCCGGGATGCGGGTCGCCGTTGAACAGGTTGTGCCGGTAGATGGAACCGAAGGCGTAGCGAAAGATGATCTCGGCGATACGGTTGCGCCCGGCCTCGTCCAGCTCCGCCGCCGCCGCGAACGGCTTGCCCTCGATGTACTCCTGCACGAGCACGCGCGACGTCGTCAGATCGTGAAAGACGCGCGGGATGCGGATGAATGCGTGGCCCTCGAATTCGTTGTAGAAGCGTTGCTGCGACGCCGCCTCGTGCAGGTAGTCGAGCTCACCCAGGATGCCTTCTTTGAGGTCGCGGACGATCGGCCCCGCGTCGAGTCCGCGCGACAGCACGCCGGCGATGCTGATCATCATGCCGACGTTCGCGAGGTCGTGGCCGATCGCTTCGCGCACGCCGGGGTACTGCACCTTCACGGCGACGCGCGTGCCGTCGTGCAGCGTCGCGCGGTGGACCTGCCCGATCGATGCGGCGGCGAACGGCGCGTGCTCGAAGTGCCGGAACACCTTCGACGGCGGCAGGCCGAACTCGCGCTCGAACACCTCCTCGACGAGGTGATACGACATGGGCGGCGCGTTCGACTGCAAGCTCGCGAGCTGCGCGCTCATCTCGTCGGGCACGACGCCGCTCATCAGCGAGAGGATCTGCCCGAACTTCATCACCGCGCCCTTCATGTCGCCCATGGTGCGCGTGACGTCCTCGCCGGTGCGCATGACGAACTCCGCACGCTTCCGCTTGCGCCGTTCGCCCCAGGCGGCGTACGTGCCGGCCCAGCGCACGAACGCGCGGCCCGCCAGCCGCGCAGGCCGCAGCGAGCGCGACAGACGCCCGCCGCCGATGGCGCGGCCGTTTCGTTCTGCCTTCAACGTATCTCCGTGATGGGCGCGCATCTCGCACGCGATGCGAAGGTGCGGTGCGCCCAGTCATGCCGCGTCGGTCCGGCTAGGCCGGACGCACAGCCGAGGACGGCTATGCCACGCGCTTCGCGTCTCGCCTCGGAGCGAGGTGGTGGAGTCGCGGCTCCGAACTCCATCCTCCGAACTCCAACCTCCAACCTCTACCCGCCCAGATCCGGTCCCGCCGCCTCGGGCTCCATCGCCGTCGCGATCTCGTCCTGCAGGCGGTCGATGAACTGAAAGACGGGCATCGACTTCAGGTCCTCGCCCGCGCGCGTGCGCACGGCGACGGCCTGCGCCTCCGCCTCGCGGTCGCCGACGACGAGCATGTACGGGATCTTCTGCAGCTGCGCGTCGCGGATCTTCGAGTTCATGCGCTCGCTGCGCCCGTCGATCTCGGCGCGCAGGCCCGCGGCGCGCAGGCTCGCCAGCACCTCGTGCGCGTAGTCGGCGTGCCGGTCGGCGATCGGGATCACTATCGCCTGCACGGGCGCCAGCCACGCGGGGAACGCGCCCGCGTACAGCTCGATCAGGTACGCCATCATGCGCTCCATCGTGCCGATGATGCCGCGATGGATCATCACCGGCCGGTGCTTCGCGCCGTCCTCGCCGATGTACTCCAGGTCGAACTTGTTCGGCAGGTGGCGGTCCACCTGCACCGTCGACATCGTCTCCTCGCGGCCCATCATGTCGCGGATCTGGATGTCGATCTTCGGCCCGTAGAACGCCGCCTCGCCGACGCCCTCGTAGTACGGCAATCCCAGCTCGTCCATCGCCTCGCGCAGCTCACGCTCGGCGACGCTCCACAGCTCGTCGTCCTGCACGTACTTCTCGGTGTCCGCCGGGTCGCGCAGCGAGAGCCGGTACACGTAGTCCTTGATGCCGAGCGTCGCGTACGCGCGCTCGAC
The DNA here is from genome assembly GCA_038066315.1 of Chloroflexota bacterium. Lineage (GTDB taxonomy): Bacteria > Chloroflexota > Dehalococcoidia > DSTF01 > JACRBR01 > JANXYW01. Next base: position 3,009 of record JBBTPG010000002.1, read on the forward strand.
GAGCCGCATGACGCCGGCGATCTCCGGCTTGATCTGGTCGGGGCGGCAGAAGATGTGCGCGTCGTTCAGCGCCATCGCCCGCACGCGGCTCAGCCCGCCGACGACGCCCGACTTCTCGTAGCGGTACATCGTGCCGATCTCGGCGATGCGCAGCGGCAGCTCGCGGTAGCTGTGGAGCTGTGTCTGGTAGACGAGGATGTGGTGCGGGCAGTTCATCGGCCGCAGCACCATCTCCTCATGCTCCAGCTTCATGGGCGGGAACATGCCGTCGCGGTAGTGCTCCCAGTGCCCGGACGTCTTGTAGAGGTCGACCTTGCCCAGCACGGGCGAGTAGACGTGCTGGTAGCCCGCCTCGCGCTCCTGCTTCAGGATGTACTCCTCCAGCAGCCGGCGGATCGTCGCGCCCTTCGGCAGCAGCGTCGGCAGGCCGGCGCCCACGAGGTCGCTCGACGTGAACAGCTCCAGCTCGCGGCCGAGCTTGCGGTGGTCGCGCCGCGCCGCTTCCTCGATGCGCGCCAGGTAGTCGTCGAGCTCCTCTTGCGTCTCGAACATCGCGCCGTAGATGCGCTGGAGCATCGGGCGCTTCTCGTCGCCGCGCCAGTACGCGCCGGCGACGCTCGTCAGCTTGAACGGCGGCACCTGCGCCGCGTGCTCGACGTGCGGCCCCTCGCACAAGTCGACGAACTCGCCCTGCCGGTAGAGCGAGACGTGGTCGTCGGCAATGCCTTCGATCAGCTCGATCTTGAACGGCTGCCCGGCGAATCGCTCCAGCGCGTCGGCCTTCGACATCTCGCTGTGCTCGAAGCCAACGTCCGAGGCGATGCGCTCGCGCATGCGGCCTTCGATCTCGGGCAGGTCTTCCGGCGTCAGCGCGCGCGGCAGCTCGAAGTCGTAGTAGAACCCGACGTCGATCGGCGGGCCGATGGCGAACTTCGCCTCGGGGAACATCTCCAGCACCGCCTCCGCCATGATGTGGGCGGCCGAGTGGCGCATGCGGTACAGGCGCTCGTCTTTGGGGAACTGCTCCAGGGCCATCGG
>JBBTPG010000003.1:0-3492 GCA_038066315.1 Chloroflexota bacterium
GAGGAACAGCGCGCTCTTCTCGCGATGCGGCAGGCCGCCCGGGAAGGGGCCGTGGCCGCGCGACTCGTCGCCCGTGCCGGGACGTTCGACCTTGATGACGTCCGCGCCGTAGTCGGCGAGCAGCTTGGTGCACCACGGGCCGGACACGCCGGACGTGAGATCGAGCATGCGGACGCCGGCGAGAGGGCCGGTCATGCGGGGTTACCGGAGCGGTTGGGTGGGAGTGTTGCGGCGCTCAATCTCGTGATGCGCGTCTTATGGCCCGGACGTGCCGCTGGAACGCCGTGACTTCTTCGGGCGTGCGCCAAACCTTCGAGAACAGCGCGACATAGTCGGGCCGTTCGGAGGGTATGCGCTGCTCGCGCACCAGTTCAGCAATGGGACGAGATCGGCGCTTCGTCTGGGGCCTGTGCGTCTGTGGCGCGTGGACCATGGCAACCCCCGAGAATCTCGACATCGAGATTCTAGCTGAAATCGCAGGCGCGGCGAGGGCGCAGCAGGCTATCTCCCGCGGCGACTCGCAGAGCGCCCCTGCACGTGGCGTTGTTCGCTCAAACTGCGCCTGGCGTTGCGCGAGCACCCACTTCGGCCCTGCGGGCCCAGACGCCGGCCACCCTTGTATCCCACGTCGTGGAGAGGGGCTTGGATGGAGATGGTGCTCGATTCGAGGCTAAGGCCGGCGTTCGATGGCGGGACCGGATCGGCGCGGTGGCGGCTACGAGGCGTGAGTGCGTGCTGGACCGAGCTAGATCCTTCGCTCCGCTCAGGATGACACTGTTCGCTCAGGATGACATTGTCTTCGCTCAACTGATCGCTTCGTGTGCGTTTTGGGGCGGGGCGGGTGATGCTTGTTCGAGGGCGATCACATGCTCCAGCGCGGCGACGGCGACTTCGATCTGCGCGTCGTCGGGATCGCGCGTCGTCAGCGACTGCAGCCAGATGTTGGGACGGTAGAGCAGCGAGAAGAGTGCGTTGTCCTCGAAGCGCTGGGCGAGGCGCAGCACCTCGTACGCCAGCGACGCGATGACCGGGATCAGCGCGATCCGCTCGACGATGCGCAGCCAGATCGGCGGCGTGCCGAGCAGCACGAAGATCGCGAGCGAGATCACCATCACCGTCAACAGGAAGGCGGTGCCGCAGCGCGCGTGTGCGTTCGGGTACTCGCGGATGTTCGCGGCGGTGAGCGCGCGGCCGTGCTCGTACGCGTGGATCGCGCGGTGCTCCGCGCCGTGGTACGCGAAGACGCGCCGCACGTCGGGCATGCGGCCGATCAGCCAGATGTATCCGACGAGCATCGCGAGACGCAGCACGCCTTCCGCGATGACCTCGACGTAGCCGTTGCCGGCGACGCGGCCGAGCCAGCTCGTCAGCAGCACCGGGCCCGCGAAGAAGATGACCGCGACGAGCAGCAGCATCGTGCCGAGCAACGCGGCGAGCTGGACGGGGCTGACCTCCTCCTGCTCCTGGCCCGTCGCGACCTGCGATGACCACGTGAGCGCGCGGATGCCCAGCGCCATCGTCTCGTAGAGCACGACGACACCACGCAGGATCGGCACGCGCCGCGGCCAGCCGGTGTAGACGCCCGTGAGCGCTTCGCCGCGGCGTACGATCGTGCCGTTTGGCGTGCGCACGGCGATCGCCATGTGGCGCGGGCCGCGGATCATCACGCCTTCCATCACCGCCTGGCCGCCGTAATACAGGTTCGACCTGGCGTCGGGCATCCGGCTCACAGCTCCTGCCGCTCGAACTGGACCAGCGCCAGCACGGTCAGGGCGACGGCGCTGCCCACCGCCGCGAGGGGCACGGTGAGCGTCGGCCACGACATCTCGCCGATCGCGGCGCTTACCGCGGCGAGCGGCAGATACGAGGGCAGGATCCGGTACGTCCAATTCAGCGATCCGATCGCCGGCACCAGGTTCGGCAAGAACCACGCGGCAAGTGCGACCAACGAGATCGGTGTCACGGAACGAAACGGCACGCCGAGCGCGATCGTGACGAACGACAGGAAGAACACCTCGATGCTCAGGATCCCCGCGGCGAGCAACATACGCGATGCCGGAACGCCGGCGAACAGCACGACGGTAATGGCCAGCCACACCGCCGTCGGAATCAGCACGAGCGTCACGATATTGATCGCCGTGTGCGCCGATGCTTTCGCCAGCACGTACGACGGGCGCGATACCGGCTTCGTCAGGATCCACGCCGAGATGCCGAGTGAGCGCTCCCGCGTCATCGCGTCGACGGTGGATGCAATGACCATGAGCGAGCCGAGATAGCCGACGAGAGCCGACCAGGCGGCGAGCATGCCCTGCATGTCGTCGGAGAGGATCTCGTGGCGCGCGCCAGTGCCGAAGTGTTCGATGCGGAGGTATCCGATGACGGGAACGAGGATCAGGGCGCCCGTCATGATGACGAGGAAGATGATGATCCGCTTCGAGCGCCGCGCTTCGAGTAGCTCCTTCCCGAACAGGACACCGAATCCCGGAAGGAGCGCCGTCTGTTTCGCGTTAGCCTGCATCGCCCACCGATTCCATGAAGATATCCTCGAGCCGGAACCGCAGCGGTTCGCACCCGATGAGCACGTAGTCCGCGTCGATGACGGCCCTCGGAAGCGCCCGCTTCGCGTGATCGTCATCGTTCACGTCGACCAGCAGGGCGACGCGACCGTCCTGCGACTCCGGCGGCTCCACGCCCGCGACCCACGGCAGCGCGCGCAGAACGTCCGCCAGGCCTTCGGCGGGTGCTTCGATCGTCAGCCGGAAGCGTCCGTGCGATGCCGACATCATGTCGCGCATCACCCCCTCGCGCACCACGCGGCCGCCCTTCATGATGGCGATGTGGTCGGCGACGCGTTCGACGTCGTCCAGGATGTGCGTCGAGTAGAAGACGGCGATGCCGCGGTCCCGCAGCGTGCGCAGGATGTCGAGCACGTCGCGGCGGCCTATCGGGTCGAGCGACGACGACGGCTCGTCGAGGATGACGAGGCGCGGATCGCCCATCAGCGCCTGCGCGATGCCGAGACGCTGTCGCATACCGCCCGAATAGCCGCCACAGCCGCGGTCGGCCGCACCTTCAAGGTCAACGAGCTTCAGGACGTCGCGCGCGCGGTCCGCGACGGGCCGCGCCGCGAGCGCGTAGAGCCGCCCGACGAACTCCAGCACCTCGCGCCCGGTCATCCACTTCGGGTACGACGGATCCTGCGCAAGGTAGCCCACTTCCCGGCGCGATGCAGCGCTGAACCGCTCGACCGGCGTGTCGTAGATCGCACAGCGGCCAGACGTTGGCAGGGAGAGGCCGAGCAGCACTTTGATCGTCGTGGTCTTGCCTGCGCCGTTCGGGCCGAGGAAGCCGAAGATAGAGCCCGCAGGCATCGTCAGATCGACGCCATCGAGCGCCCGCACCCGTCCGTACGACTTCGTCAGGCCTTCGCAGCGGATGGCGGGCGCCTCGGTCACGCTTGCAGCATGGTGGCAGCCGGGCGGCGCGTCAAGC
>JBBTPG010000004.1:0-1833 GCA_038066315.1 Chloroflexota bacterium
CCGCTCGAAGGTCTCCGCCGACCACGCCTGCCACGCGATCTCGTGCGCGCGGTTCACCCGCGGCGAAAAATGGAACTGCGGTTCGGACATTGGTTCGGCCCTTTCACCTGCACGATCATCGTAGCAGGCCGGGCGCGGCGTCAGCCGTGCACTTCACTCCCTTGCCCCTTGTATGTGGAGAGGAGTGGCCGATCGTAGAGTCGCCGTGGAGACAGGCCGGGGTGAGGTGCGCGCAGCGCTCACCGCAGGTGCAGCGGCGTCAGCGACTCCAGGTAGTCGTGGATCGCCGACGCGGCGCGTCGGCCGTCGGCGAGCGCCGTCACGACGAGGTCGGCGCCGTTCACGTTGTCGCCGCCCGCGAACACGCCCGCGCGCGTCGTCATGAACGTCTCTTTGTTCACTTCGACGAGGTTCCACCGGTTCGTCTCCACGCCGGGCGCCGCGTCCTTGATGATCGGGTCGGCGTTGTAGCCGATGGCGACGGCGACCGTGTCGGCGTCGATCACGAACTCCGAGTGCGGCACGGGGATCGGCCGCCGCCGCCCCGACTCGTCGGGCTCGCCGAGCGCCATGCGCTGGCATTCGACGCCCGTCACCTTGCCCTCGGCATCGCCGATGAAGCGGAGCGGGATCGTCAGGAACTCGAAGTCGACGCCCTCGTCGCGGGCGTGCTGGCGCTCTTCCTGGCGGCCGAGCATCTCCGTCTCCGTGCGGCGATACACGCACGTCACGTGCTCGGCGCCGAGCCGCACCGCCGTGCGCACGCAGTCCATCGACGTATCGCCGCCGCCGATGACGACGACGTTCTTGCCCGGCTCCAGCGGCTCGCGCATGTGCTCGGGGAGCTGCTCCGGGCGGAGGTTGCCGCGCACGAGGAACTCCGTCGCGGCGAAGATGCCCCGGTACTCTTCGCCGGGCAGGGCGAGCTGGCCGCCGAGGCCGGCGCCGGTGCCGACGAAGACCGCGTGGAAGCCCTGCGCGAAGAGGTCGTCGATGGTGACGTCTTTGCCGATCCACGTGTTGCCGACGAAGCCGACGCCCAGCTTGTCCATGTAGGTGAGCTTGTCCTGCAAGACCTCTTTGCTGAGCTTGAAGTTGGGGATGCCGTACAGCAAGACGCCGCCCGGCTCCGGCCAGGCGTCGTACATGGTGCAGGCGTGGCCCTGCTTGGCCAGCTCTTCGGCGACGGCGAGGCCCGCCGGCCCGGCGCCGACGACCGCCACCTTGAAGCCGGTCGGCGCGGGCAGCACGGGCAGCGGCACGCCGAAGTGCTTGCGCTGGTAGTCGGTCACGAACGCCTCGAGCTTGCCGATGGTGACGGGCGGCTCCTGGTGCATGTCGGGGCGGATGGCGAACGCCACGACGCACTCGCCCTCGCAGAGGCGCTCTTGCGGACAGAGGCGGCCGCACAGCTCGGGCAGGTTGCTCGTCTCGCGGAACTTGTTGGCGGCGCCGTTGATGTCGCCGATTTCGAGAAGATGGAAGGCGCCGGGGATGTCGTTGCCGACGGGGCAGGCCTGCTGGCAGGGCGCGGTGGGGCACTGGATGCAGCGCATCGCCTCGGTCTGCGCGGCTTCCAGGTCGAAGCCGAGGAAGACCTCGTCCCAGTTGGTCTTGCGGACGTGCGGGTCCTGCTTGTTGATGGCCACGCGCGAGATGGCGAGGCGGCGCTGAACGTCGGTATCCTTGGCCATGTCTGCGACCTTCTTCGTGCTTCCTGTCCGGGAGCTCGCGTGTGGCGGAGTGTATCTAGTCTAGGGATGCCGCGAGCAGTTGTAAATGGCGGGCGCGGGCTTCGCCGCGGACGTCGAGGCCGTTCGCGCCACCGGCAAG
>JBBTPG010000005.1:0-1591 GCA_038066315.1 Chloroflexota bacterium
GCGCCGACGCGGCGGCGTGACGGGCGGACGGGGAGGGCGGACGGTTTGCGTGTGCACACGCGTATTGTGGAGCGGGGCGGAGGCGACCTCCTAGCGGGCGGGATCACCCGCAGAAGGGACGGGGGAGCCGCGGCTTGCAGTGACGAGCGACGGGGGAGGGACAAGGTGAAGCAGACGACGGTACCAGAGCGCTCCGCAAGGACATTTCACCTACGGCGCGCTCGGTCATACAATGCCCCCGCTTCCGCGCTCGCATAACGAACGGAGATCGACATGCTCACGCCCCTCGACGATTACCTGGTACACCAGACACCCGAGACGGTCGACCGCGTCTGCACCAGCGACCGCAACTTCTACGACCGCTACTACTTCAGCGCCCACACGCTGGAAGGCGACGCCTATCTCATGGTGGCGATGGGCGTCTACCCCAACGTCGGCGTCATCGACGCCTTCGCGACCGCCGTCATCGACGGCAAGACCCAGTACATCGTGCGCGCCTCGCGCGAGCTGGGCTCCGACCGGATGAACACGAAGGTCGGACCGATCGGCGTCGAGATCATCGAGCCGCTGCGCAAGACGCACGTCTACACCGAGCCCAACGAACACGGCCTCTCGTTCGACATGGTGTTCGAGAGCGTCACCGAGCCCTTTCAGGAGCCGCATTTCCTCCGGCGCGTCGGCAACCGCACCTTCATGGACTACACGCGCATGACGCAGAACGGCCGCTGGTCGGGCACGTTCACCGCTGCCGGCCGCACGTACGCGGTCGATCCGTCGAACTGGTGGGGCATCCGCGACCACTCGTGGGGCATCCGGCCCGTCGGTGGCGGCGAGCCTCCGTCCGCGCCACCGCCCGGCGGCGCGCCTGCCGGCTTCTACTGGGTCTGGGCGCCGACGCAGTTCAACGACCGCTGCCTGATGTACACCGTGAGCGAGGAGCCCGACGGCAAACGCTGGCACGCCGCCGCCGAGCTGCTCTATCCGTATGCCAGCGGCCGCGCGCCGGAGCCGTTGACGGTGGCCGAGCACGACTTCAAGCTGAAGGCTGGCACGCGGTTGTGGGATCGCGGCAGCATGAAGCTGCTCACGCAAGACGGCTCCCCGGTACGCATCACGGCGACGCCGAAGTCGACGCTCTACATGGCGGGCGGCGGCTACTCCTACCTCGGCGGCTGGCGGCACGGCCAGTACCACGGCCCGCTCGTCGTCGAGGGCGAAGCGTGGGACCTCACCGACCCCGCGACGATACAGAAGGCCGGCGTCCACACGCAGACCGTCTGCGACTTCGCCGTCGAGGGGCTCGGAGACATTGGCACCGGCCACGGCGTGTTCGAGTTCCTGGCGCTGGGCACCTACCTGCCCTATGGGTTCAAGACCTTTGCCGACGTTGCGCCCGCATGATCCTCTTCTGACCGGATCCGCACGATCGTGATCGGATGAGCCCTGACGCGTGGCAGGGAGGGGGTCGCCAGCCCGGCGAAGGCCGACCAGGCTGACGACCAAGACACGGGCCTACTGCCGGCGCCAGGCGCAGTGGCGGACGCTGCCTGGCGCAATCCAGGCGGGCCGAGCCTGTCCCGGGCGGGTATGT
>JBBTPG010000006.1:0-1040 GCA_038066315.1 Chloroflexota bacterium
TGGCGCGCGGCGGCCAGGAGAACGTCGTCGTCAACGTCGAGCTCGCGGAGGCCGCGATCGGGTAGCGTCGTCGCTTTGCGCCCGCCTGCGGTGGGCGAGCGGCAATCGACAGAGGAGAGTGTTATGCCTATCACACGAGAGAACGGCGAGATCCGGGCGACGCCGCCGTTTACGGACGACGACGTCGCGCAGTTGCGCGTGGGCGACCAGGTGCGGTTCTACGGCACGATGTACACCGCACGCGACGCGGCGCACCGGCGGATGGTCGCGGCGCTTGACGAGGGCAAGCCGCTGCCGATCGACGTCAAGGGGCAGATCATCTATTACGTGGGGCCTTCGCCGGCGCGGCCGGGGCGCGTCATCGGCTCCGCAGGACCGACGACGGCGATGCGGCTCGACCCGTTCACACCCAGATTGCTCGACGAGGGGCTGAAGGTGATCATCGGCAAAGGCGGGCGCGGCAGCACGGTGAAGAAGTCGCTGCAGGACCACAAGGCCGTGTATCTCTTCGCCATCGGGGGCGCGGGCGCGCTGCTGTCGAAGACGATCAAGAGCATGGAGGTCGTCGCGTACGAAGACCTGGGCACGGAATCGATCAAGAAGCTCGAGGTCGAAGGCTTCCCGGCGATCGTCTGCTGCGACATGTACGGCGGCGACCTGCTGTTGCAGGGCAAGGAGCAATATCGCGACCAGGCGAAGCTCGGCGCCTACAAGTCGGTGCCTCCGGCCGAGAAGGCGGGCTGACCGATGTCGCGCGAGCTGATCGACTACATGCGACGCGAGCTGCGCGACATGCACCGGCTGTACGAGCACGTGACGTCTGACCTGAACGACGAGCAGGTGAACCACGTTCCGGCGAACGGCAAGCAGAACCTGGGGTTCTCCCTGTGGCACTACGTGCGCACGGAGGACAACGCCATCCAGTTCGTCATTCAGCGCAAGCCGACGGTGTGGATGGAGGGCGGCTGGGCCGAGAAGTTCGGGTTGGACGCAAAATCGCAGGGGACGGGCTTCACGGACGAAGAGGCGCGTACCTTCCG
>JBBTPG010000007.1:0-10439 GCA_038066315.1 Chloroflexota bacterium
TTCAGCCCGGCGTCCGCGCGCAGCGCCGCCGCTCTGTCCGTGTGCTCCCACGGCGCGTCGATGTCGTCGCGGCCGAAGTGGCCGTACGCGGCCGTAGCGCGATAGATCGGACGTCGCAGCCGCAGGTCGCGGATGATCGCCGACGGTCGCAGGTCGAAGTGCTCGTACACCAGCGCCAGAATGCGCGCATCGTCGATCTTTCCCGTGCCGAACGTTTCGATAGAGATCGACGTCGGGTTCGCCACGCCGATGGCGTACGAGAGCTGGATCTCGATGCGGTCGGCGAGCCCCGCCGCGACGATGTTCTTCGCCACGTAGCGCGCCGCGTACGCCGCCGAGCGGTCCACCTTTGTCGGGTCCTTGCCGCTGAACGCGCCGCCGCCGTGCCGCGCGATGCCGCCGTACGAGTCGACGATGATCTTGCGGCCCGTTAGCCCGGCGTCGCCCATGGGCCCGCCGATAACAAAGCGCCCGGTCGGGTTGATCAGCGCGCGCGGCGCCTCCTTCACCAGCTCGGCCGGCAGGATGGGCTTGATCACGTGCTCGAGGATGTCGTTCTGCAGCGCCTCGCGCGAGATATCGTCGTCGTGCTGCGTGGAAATGACGACGGTATCGATGCGCTTCGGCTTGCCCTTCTCGTACTCCACGGTCACTTGCGACTTGCCGTCGGGGCGCAGGTAGCTGAGTCCGCCGCTCTTGCGCACGTACGCGAGTTGGCGGCAGAGCCGGTGCGCCAGCGCGATCGTCAGCGGCATGAACTCCGGCGTCTCGTTGCACGCGAAGCCCACCATCATGCCCTGGTCGCCGGCGCCCGTGTCCAGGTCGTCCTGCAGTCCTTTCCCCTCTTTCGCCTCGAGCGCCTTGTTCACGCCCATCGCGATATCGCCCGACTGCTCCTTGATCGAGACGATGACGCCGCACGTCTCCCAGTCGAAGCCGTAGTGCTGGTTGTTGTAGCCGATGTCGCGGATCGTGTCCCGCACGATCGTCGGGATGTCGACGTACGTCGTCGTCGTGATCTCGCCGATCACCAGCACGAGGCCGGTCGTACACGCCGTCTCGCACGCGACGCGCCCCATCGGGTCGTCCTTCAGGATGGCGTCGAGCACCGCGTCGCTGATCTGGTCGCACATCTTGTCGGGGTGCCCCTCGGTCACCGACTCGGATGTCAGGCTGAGCGACTCCGCGCTCATGAATGTCGTTGTCATCTACCCTCCAATGTTGTGCCATTACCCAGTAGGGGCGCAGCCTGCTGCGCCCGGCGTTGTGCTGCACTCGGTGCCGTTATCAGCCCGGATCACAGCCGCCCTCGGCTGTGAAATACAAACGCCGGCCAGCCGGTTCCAACTTCCAACCTCTAACTTCCCAACATCCAGCCGCCCGCTACGTCCCCGACTCCCACGACGTCAGGTACTTATGCTGCTCTTCCGTCAGCGTGTCGATGTTCATACCCATCGCCTTCAGCTTCAGCCGGGCGATCTCCGCGTCGATCTCGCGCGGCACCGGGTACACCGCGACGTCGAGCTTCTTCTCGTTGTGGACGAGGTGCTCCGCGCTCAGCGCCTGGTTCGCGAAGCTCATGTCCATCACGCTGGCCGGGTGACCTTCCGCCGCCGCCAGGTTGATCAGCCGCCCTTCGCCCAGCACGAAGAGCTTGCGTCCGTCGCCCAGCTTGTACTCCTCGACGAACGGCCGTACGGCGCGCCGCGCCTCCGACATCGATTCGAGAGCCTTCAGGTTGATCTCGTCGTTGAAGTGGCCCGAGTTGGCCATGATCGCGCCGTCCTTCATCGCCTCCATGTGGTGGCGGTCGATGACGTTGATGTCGCCCGTCAGCGTGATGAAGATGTCGCCGATCTTCGCCGCGTCGGCCATGGGCATCACGCGGAAGCCGTCCATCACCGCTTCCAGCGCGGGCAGCGGGTCGACTTCCGTCACGACCACCTGCGCGCCCATGCCGCGCGCGCGGCTCGCGACGCCGCGCCCGCACCAGCCATAGCCCGCGCACACGACGGTCTTCCCAGCCCAAAGGATGTTCGTCGCGCGCGTGATGCCGTCCAGCGTGCTCTGCCCCGTGCCGTAGCGATTGTCGAACATGTGCTTCGTGTTCGCTTCGTTCACCGCGATGATCGGGTACTTGAGCTTGCCCTCCGCCGCCAGCGCGCGCAGCCGCACGACGCCCGTCGTCGTCTCCTCGGTGCCGCCGATGATGCCGGCGAGCAGGTCCGTGCGGTCCTTGTGCAGCCGCGCCACGATGTCCGCGCCGTCGTCCATCGTGCACTGCGGCTTGTGGTCCAGCACCGCGTCGATGTGCCGGTAGTACGTCTCGTTGTCCTCGCCCTTGATGGCGAACGTCGAGATGCCGTACTCGGCGACCAGCGCCGCGGCCACATCGTCCTGCGTACTCAGCGGGTTCGAGGCGCAGAGCGCGATGTCGGCGCCGCCGTCCCGCAGCGCGATCATCAGGTTCGCCGTCTCCGTCGTCACGTGGAGGCACGCGGCGATGCGCAGCCCGTTCAGCGGCTTCTCTTTCGCGAACCGATCGCGGATCTGCCGCATCACCGGCATCTCCCGCGCCGCCCACTCGATGCGCCGGATGCCCTCTTCCGACAGCTTCAGGTCTCGTACATCGTGCTTGATGGTGTCTGTTGTCAACGTGTCTCCTCTTCCGTTCATTCGACAGGCGCTCTCCGGCGCCGTTGTTCGCGTTCAACCCGCCAGCGCGCTCACGCCGCGCGGACCCTGACGATCTCTCCTCCTTTGCCCCGCCCGCGCAGCCGGGCGCGCGTCCTCCGCGCGAAGGCTGCCACGCCCGCCGCGTCGCGCCGCGTCGCGGCGCCCTCGATCAGCCGCGCGGCCTCCGTGTAGCCCAGGCGCTCGTACGCGCGCACGGCCGGCACGTTCGTCGGGTCCACGCTCAGCACGATGTCGCGGCAGAAGCGCAGCAGCTGCTCCGTCACCGCGCCCGTCGTACACTGTGCGAAGCGCTGGCCGCGGTAACGCGGGTGCGTGTACACGTTGCCGACCACCGCGATCGCGCTCGCCTGCGAGATGACGTGCGTGCCCGCTACCGCGATCAGCTCGCCGTCGCGCTCCACGCCGAAGTACACCGCATCGTCGATCTGTCGCGACGAGTAGAACGACGGCACGCCCTCGGTCCGATACAGCCGGTTGATCGGACGCACGTCGGCGCCCGTCAGCCGCCGCACCGGCCCGTCGATCGGCCGGAAGGACGTCGTTGTCACGCGCATGCGGATCATCGTCTGCCGCTGGTCCAGGTTGAAGTGCCGGAGCATCGTCTCCAGGTGGTGCGGCTCGCACGTCAAGAACGTGTGACGAGGCCCCGGATGCACGCTCATGAGCGCGTCCAATGCGCCCGCCTCGCCCATCGCGAACGTCGCGTTGCCCAGGCCGCCCCGGGAGTGCAGCATCAGCCCCTGGTTCGCCGCGCTGCTCGAGAGCCACCAGTCCGTCTGCCGGACCAGCGGCGGCTCCAGCTGGCCCAACGCGTACGCGGCGTACGGCCGGCGCCCTTCCAGGATGCGGCGAATCTGCTCGCGCTCGCGCAGCGGCCGCACGAGATATTCGCTGACATCCTGCATGGCGGCGTTGTTCCGTTCGACGACTGTCACTGCACGCCTCCCGGCGGGCCGTAGGCCGCGGCGGCACCCGCGGCACGGGCGCGATCGAGTATCGGCGCCAGGTCGCGCCTGGTTTCGTCCGGCACCAGGTCCAGCGGCGTGATGATCGCGCTCGAAAGCGCGCTCGCGCAGGCGCACGTGCGCGGGGGAAGCGTCCGCGCGGCGTCCGCCACGATGCTGCGCGCCCTGGCGACGTTCTTCCGCAGGTTCTCGATCACCATCTCCACCGAGACGGTCGCGTGGCCGTCGCGCCAGGTGTCGTAGTCCGTCACGCACGCCAGCATCGCGTAACAGATGCCCGCTTCGCGCGCGAGCTTCGCCTCCGGCAGCGCCGTCATGCCGATGATGTTGGCGCCCCAGCTCCGGTACAGCTCCGACTCCGCGCGCGTCGAGAACGCCGGCCCTTCGATGACGACGAGCGTGCCGCCGCGATGCGTCGTCACGCCCGATGCGCGCGCCGCATCGGACATCGTGGCGCTGAGCGCCGGGCAGAATGGCGCGTCGAAGCCGATGTGCACGACGATGCCTCGCCCGAAGAACGTCGAGGGCCGGTCGCCGCGCGTCCGGTCGATGAGCTGTTCCGGCACCACCATGTGCAGCGGCACGATCTGCTCCCGCAGGCTGCCGACGGCGCTCACCGAAGCGATGTACTCCACTCCCAGCGAGGCCAGCGCCCAGACGTTCGCGCGCTGCGGGATCTCGCCCGGCAGGATGCGATGCCCGACGCCGTGCCGCGGCAGAAACGCCATCCGCACGCCATCGAGCGTCCCCAGCACGATGCGGTCGGACGTCGCGCCGAAGGGCGTATCGATCGCGACGCCCTCGACGTCCGTAAGCCCGTCGATCTCGTAGAAGCCGGAGCCGCCGATGACAGCAAACGTCGCTTCGCGCTGCGTCATCGCGCCGCCGCCGCTGGCTGCGTCATCGCCGCGATCGTACGGGGGTACGGCGCGCGCAGCACGCCTCGCTCGCTGATGATTGCCGTGATCAGATGCGCGGGCGTCACATCGAACGCCGGGTTGCGCGCCGCCGTCCCGTCCGGCGCCGTGCGCGCCGAAGCGAACGACGTCACCTCATCGCCGTCGCGCTCTTCGATCACGATGTCGCTCCCGCGCGCCGTCCGCGCATCGATCGTGCTCGCCGGCGCCACGACGTAGAACGGCACGCCGTGCGCCTGCGCGGCCAGCGCGAGCCCGTAGGTACCGACCTTGTTCGCCGCGTCGCCGTTCGCGGCGATCCGGTCCGCGCCCACGACGATGGCCTGCACGCGCCCGCGCGCGATCAGGCCCGCCGCCGCGCTGTCGACGATCAGCTCGTGCGGGATGCCTTCGCGCGCCAGCTCCCACGCGGTGAGCCGCGCGCCCTGGAGCAGCGGCCGCGTCTCGTCGACCAATACGCTGATGCGCTTGCCTTGCCAGTACGCGGTCTTCACCACGCCCAGCGCGCTCCCGATGCCGCCCGTCGCCAGCGACCCGGTGTTGCAGTGCGTGAGTACTGTCGCGCCATCGGCGATCAGCGCCGCACCCAGCTCGCCGCTCCGCACGTCCGAGGCAATCTGCTCCTGGTGCATGCGGATCGCCTCGGCTTCCACGAGCGCCGCGTCGCCGCCCGTTGCGGCGAGCACGCGCTCGATCGCCCAGCGCAGATTCACCGCCGTCGGCCGCGTTGCTGCTAGCTCCTCCGCAGCGGCCGTCATGCTGTCGCCGCCCCGCGCCGCCAGCGTGACGCCGTACGCGGCAGCTATGCCGATCAGCGGCGCGCCCCGTACCGCCAGCCGCCGGATTGCGGCGGCGACGGCGCGATAGTCGGACGTCTCGATGTAGCGCGCCTCGGCAGGCAGCAGCGTCTGGTCGATGATGTGCAGAACGCCGTCATGCCACTCGATGGGCTGTATCTGGGTGCTGGATGTTCGGGGCAAGAAAAAATCTCCGCCGATACGGTGGAGAAGCCTGTGTTCTCTCTCATCTCTCTCGCTGCTGCGAGTCGGATTTGGCACCCGCCATTGCGGGTTGCCGGGCTTCGTAGGGCCGATCCCTCCACCACTCTGGATAAGAGTCCGTATTCAGTTGTGATGGCATTGTAGGGGGCTGACTGGGCCGCGGTCAAGGCGAATCCCGTTTGGCACAGGATGCTGAGATGGTCCCGAGGCTACCCCGGCAGCCGCCCCACGAACAGACTGAACGCGCGCTCGAACTCGACCTCGCGGTCGAGCCCGCCGAAGAGCGCTTCTATCTGCGGCGTTACGCGCTCGAGCACGGCTGGCAACTTCGCGTCGGGTATCCGCCACGATGAGGAGTAGTCCTTTCGCGCCAGGCGTCCGAGCATGCGGCGGCCCGTCGCGCGCGAGGGCCAGCGCGCCGCCTCCAGCACCTCGGATGTGCCGCCGGCGTCTTGCACGGCGCGCTCGCACAGTGTGCGTCCCTCGTCGCGTCTGGCTCCGACATCGGTTGCCAGCCCGGTGATCTCCGTGATCGCTGACTCGATCAGTGCGTCCGCCTCGCCGCGGATGGCGGGGTGGGCGTCCTGCCCGTGCAGGATGACGCCGCCCGGCCGTACCAGCGGGAGCGTGGCGCGCACGGTCGCACTTGCGTCCGGTACGAGGTGCAGGATGTGGACGAAGAGCGCCGCATCGAACGAGGCGTCGCGTAGCGGCGGCCGCGCGGCCACGGCGAGCATGACGTCGATGTCGTCGCGCTTCTTCCGCAGTAGGCCGAGCATGCCGGTCGAGATGTCGATACCGGTGACGCGGACGCCCGCCGCCGCGAGCGGCACGGCGATGCGGCCCGTGCCGATGCCGACTTCGAGCAGCCGCGGCGTCTCGCTGACGGATCGTAGCTCGCGTAGCAGCGCCTCGGTGACGGCGCCGGCGACCTCCGGAGGCATGGCGCGGGTCGCGTCGTAGATCTCCGCCACGCGGTCGAACGACTTCAACTCGCCCGCGCTCATCGTGCTACCGCCGCTTGCAACTCCGGCATATCGCTGACCTCACGCCTACACGTTGAACAGAATATTGATGCAGTCGCCGTCCTGCACCACGTAGGTCTTGCCTTCCTGCCGCACCTGTCCGCGCTTCTTCGCCTCCGGGTAGCCGTGCGCGGCGAGCAGATCGTCGCAGCGCACGACTTCCGCCCGGATGAAGCCACGCTCCAGGTCGGTGTGGATCTTGCCGGCGGCCGCCGGCGCCATCGCGCCGCGATGCACGTTCCAGGCGCGGCACTCGTCCGGCCCCACGGTGAAGAACGAGATCAAGCCGGTCAGCGCGTACGACATGCGGATCATCCGGTCCAGCCCCGGCTCCGTGATGCCGAGGTCGTTGCGGAACTCCACCGCGTCCTCGTCGGACATCTGCGCCAGCTCCTGCTCGATCTTGCCGGCGATCGCCGCGATCGCCGTGTGCGGCGCCGCGAACTTCGCGCCGAACTCCGCCTCGATCTCGCCCGCCCGCGCCGCGTCGCCGTCCGCGATGTTCAGCACGATCAGCAGCGGCTTGTCGGTGAGGAACTGGTAGTTGACCAGCAGCTTCGCCTCTTCCTCGCCGATCGCCTGTGCGCGCAGCGGTGTGTCCGCTTCGAGCCCCTGCTTCAGCCGCTGCAGCAGCGCCTTCTCGCGCTCGGTCACGTCGCGTTCGGCCATCTTCACCGACCGCATCGACGCTTCGATGCGCTCCAGCCGTTTCTCGATGAACGCCGCGTCCGCGAACGACAGCTCCAGCTCCATGGCCGCGATGTCGCGCGCGGCGTCGACGGAGCCCTGCGGGTGCGGCACCGTCTCGTCCGCGAACGCCCGCACGACGTGGATCAGCGCGTCGCACCGCGCGAGTTGCGCGAGGAACTGCGCGCCCGGCCCCTGGCCGTCGGAGAACGCCTCTCCGGGGAAGTCGATGTAGCGGATGTCCGCCAGCGTGAACTTCTTCGGGTCGAAGAGCTTCGCCAGCGCGTCCAACCGCGCGTCGGGCACCTTCACGACGCCGATGTTGGGCTGCACGCCCGCGCCGTACGCGCCCGTCTGCGCGCTGCCCTTCGTGACCGCGTTGAAGATGGTCGTCTTGCCGGAGCGCTGAAAGCCGATGATGCCTAGATCCATGCCGTCAGGGTATCGAGGCCTTCACCTGTAGGGACAGGTCTTCAGACCTGTCCGTCTGTGTGCAACGAGGATCAGGCGGGGATACGCCGGCAACCCCCGTCGTCCCGTCGCCGCCACCTCGCCGAGGCAGAACGCCGTTCGAGACTACACCGGATACATCCCCGTGATCTCCGTCATGCCGATCGCGATCTCCGGCCACGGCGCGGCTGCTTCGGCGATGACCCGCACCGCGCGCCGCTGCGTCGGCCAGGCCAGGCGGTCGAGCGCGTCGTCGAGCGCGCACCACTCGTACGCCGTGTGCTCTTCCGAGACCATCACGCCCGGCGCGCCCGTGACGAACCCCGCGAACGCCGGCACCAGGTGCACCGCGTCGGTGAACTCGCTGTAGAACGACTCAACGCACTCCGTCCGGAAGAACCGCTCCGGCGTCAGCCCCGTCTCCTCCACCATCTCGCGCCAGGCGGCGTCATACGCCTTCTCCTCCGCCTCGATCATGCCGTGGACGGCCTGCCACGTGTCGGCGTGCATCAGGCCCGGCGCGCGGTACAGCAGCAGGAACGCCGGCCGCCCGTGCAGCATCGTAAACACATACGTCGAGATCGAACCCGTGATGACGTCCATCGATGCTACCTCCAGTTCAGACGGCCTGTGCCTACAGCTCCAGCACCGCGAACAATCCCAGGTGGTCCGACGGGTATACATTCGGATCGTGCGGCGCCGGCTTGTCGAACGCGAGCCCCGCGTCCTTGATGCGCCACTCCTCCGACACGAAGATGTAGTCCAGCGTACCGTGCGGCGCCGGGTCGTAGGTGTTGACCGGCGTCGTCCACGTCTTCTCCGGCTCGCGGCCGTGCACCGCCTCGTATGCCGAGCGATATCGCGCCTTCATCAGCGTCGTGGCCGGCTCCGGCGGCACGGCGTACGCATTGAAGTCGCCGAGGATCACCGTCGGCAGCTTGCGCGCATCGCGGTCGAGCCACGCCAGCAGGTAGTTGAGCTGGTCGACGCGCTCCTGCTGCGACTCCGGCGGGAAGTGCAGGTGCGTGTTGACGAGGTAGAACGGCCTGCCGCCGCAGCGAAACTCCATGCGCTGCGCAATGCGCTCGAACGTCATCAGGTCCAGGATCTCATGCGACTCGAAGCCGATGCGCGACATCGTCGCGATGCCGTGGAAGCTCGCGCGCTGGTCCGGGTTCACCGCGTGCTTGATGCGGTAGTGCGGCTGCCCGGGCAGGCGGATGTTCGCCTGTTTGCTGATCCACATCCCCTGGTCCAGCACCATGTCCACTTCCTGCAGGCCGATGACGTCGGGCAGCAGCTCTTCGAGCTGGTCGATGACGAGCGGCGCGCGCAGCCCCCACTGCCCCATGCGATTGAACAGGTTCAGCGTCGCGACTTTCACTTCAGGCATCGTCGGCTCCTTTCGAGATCCGTGTGCCGCGGCCGCCGGCGTCAGCTCCGCTCGCGCTCGGCTCAGAGTACCCGCTCGCGTCACGAAGGCGAACGGCTGTGGACCACCGCCAGCCAGCGTGGAGTGCACCCGCGCCCATATGCGTTCGACGGCCTCGTGAATACCTGCCTACGTCTCAGTACGTCGCCTGGCGGGCGATTCGCGCCTGAGCATGCGGCATGCGAAAATGCCCAAAACGAGACCCGGCGAGGAGCGAGCATGACCTACAAGATCGCAGTCATCCCCGGCGACGGCACGGGCCCCGAGGTCGTACGCGAGGGGCTGAAAGTACTCGAAGCCGCCGCCGCCAAGACCGGCGTCAAGTACCAGTTGACGCAGTACGACCTGGGCGGCGAGCGCTACCTGCGCACCGGCGAGATCCTGCCCGACTCCGTCCTGGCCGAGCTGCGCGGCTACGACGCCATCTTCCTCGGAGCGATCGGCCACCCGGACGTCGCGCCCGGCATCCTCGAAAAAGGCCTGCTGCTGCGCATGCGGTTCGAGATGGACCAGTACATCAACCTGCGCCCCGTCACGCTGTACGAGGGCGTGGAGTGCCCGCTGCGCAACAAGGGACCCAAGGACATCGACTTCGTCGTCGTGCGTGAGAACACAGAGGGACTCTACAGCGGCGCCGGCGGCTTCCAGTACAAGGGCACACCGCACGAGGTCTCGACGCAGGTACACGTGACGACGCGCTTCGGGGCCGAGCGCGCGATCCGCTATGCCTTCGACCTTGCCCGCAAGCGCAAGAAGGACATGAAGCTCCTGCTCTGCGCGAAGACCAATGTGCTCACGTACGTCCACGACACCTGGTGGCGCGCCTTCAACGAGGTCGGCGAGGCCGATTACCCTGACATCAAGCGCGACTACGCACACGTAGACGCGACGACGATGTGGATGGTCAAGAACCCGGAGTGGTTCGATGTGATCGTGGTCGAGAACATGTTCGGTGACATCATCACCGACCTCGGCGCGATGATTCAGGGCGGGCTCGGCGTCGCCGCCGGCGGCAACATTAACCCGCAGGGCGTCTCGATGTTCGAGCCGATCGGCGGCTCCGCACCGAAGTACACCGGCCAGGATGTTGTCTGCCCGATCGCCGCGATCGGCGCCGCGGCCATGATGATGGACACGATCGGCGAGACCGCGACCGGCCAGCGCATCGAGGGCGCGATCAAGAAGGCGCTCGCGTCGGGCAAGATCCTGTCGCTCTCCGCCGGCAAGATGGGCATGGGCACGGCTGGGGTCGGCGATTTCATCGC
>JBBTPG010000008.1:0-1629 GCA_038066315.1 Chloroflexota bacterium
GGCGCCGGTAATCTGTGCCGTATGAAGAAGATCCTCGTCGCGGACCCCATCGCCCAGGACGGCATCGACATCCTCAAGCGCGAGGCTGAGGTCGATGTCCGGACGGGGCTGCCGCCGGACGAGCTGCTCCGCGTTATCCCCGAGTATCACGCGCTGGTCGTCCGGAGCGAGACGAAGGTGACGGCCGACGTGTTCGCCGCTGGCAAGCAGCTCCAGGCCGTCGGGCGCGCCGGCGTCGGCGTCGACAACATCGACCTCCATGCCGCCACGCAGCGCGGCGTCATCGTCGTCAACGCGCCGCTGGGCAACACGATCTCCGCGGCGGAGCACGCCGTCGGCCTGATGCTCGCGCTCGCGCGCCACATCCCGGAGGCGAACGCCTCGCTCAAGGGCGGCGCGTGGAAGCGCGCGCAGTTCGTTGGTGTGGAGCTGCGCGGCAAGACACTGGGCGTCGTAGGCCTGGGGCAGGTGGGGTCGGAGGTGGCGCGGCGGGCGAAGGGTCTGGACATGAATGTCGTCGCGTACGACCCGTTCGTATCGCCCGACCGCGCCGCGATGATCGGCGTCGAGCTGGCGCCATCGCTCGATGACCTGCTGCCGCGCGCCGACTTCCTGACGCTGCACACGGTGCTGACGGCGCAGACCAAACACCTCATCGGCACAGAACAGCTCGCGAAGGCGCGGCCGTCGCTGCGGCTGATCAACACCGCGCGGGGAGACCTGATCGACATCGACGCGCTGGTGAAGGCCATCGACGAGGGGCGCATCGCGGGCGCCGCGATCGACGTGTTTCCGCAGGAGCCGCCGGACATGGCGAGCGCGGTGCTGCACAACGACCGCATCATCGTCACGCCGCACCTCGGCGCATCGACGGCGGAGGCGCAGGAGCGCGTGGCGGTGGACGTGGCGCTGCAGATCCTCGCGATCCTGCGCGGCGAGCCGGCGCAGTACGCGGTGAATGCGCCGATGATCGCGCCCGAGACGATGAGCGTGATCGCACCGTACATCCCGGTCGCGGAGAAGGCGGCGCTGCTGGCGACGCAGCTTGCGGCGGGACAGCTCGCGAACATCGAGATCGAGTACCTGGGCGAGATCGCGCAGCACGACACGGCGCCGCTGCGCGCGGCCGTCGTCAAGGGCCTCGTCGCGCCGATCAGCGAGGAGAACGTGACGATCGTCAACGCGAACCTCATCGCCGAGACGCGCGGCATGAAGATCGTCGAGCGCAAAGGCCCGGCCGAAGACGTGTACGCGAACCTGATCCGCGTGCACATCCACACGAGCGCCGGCGATACCGACGTGACGGGCACGGTCGCGCACGACGGGCCGCACATCGTCGCGATCAACGACTTCTGGGTCGATATCCCGCCGGGCGACGGCTGGCTGCTGCTGTGCGAGAACCAGGACCAGCCCGGCATGATCGGCGCGGTGGGCACGTTCCTGGGCACGCACGACATCAACATCAGCTTCATGCGCGTGGGCCGCACGGGCGTGCGCGGCAAGGCGCTGATGGCGGTCGGGCTGGACGACCCGATCTCGCCGGAGCAGGTGCAGGAGCTCTCGGCGATGCCGAACATCCTCTCGGCGCGCGTCACGAAGTTCGGTTGACGGCGCGGACGGGAACCACAG
>JBBTPG010000009.1:0-2554 GCA_038066315.1 Chloroflexota bacterium
CGTCGCCCGGAGCTGGACGACGTGCGTGCCGGCGCGCAGCGCCGATGTCAGCCCGTTCGTGCTGTCTTCGATCGCCACGCACTCCGCCGGCGGCACGCCCAGCTTCTCGGCCGCCAGCAGATACGGCTCCGGCTGCGGCTTCGTCTTCGCCACCATGTCGCACGTCGAGAGCACGTCGAACAGGCCGTCGAGGCCGGCCGACGGCAGGATTGCTTCGACCCATCGCTGGTACGACGCCGTGCATAGCGCGATCGGCACGCCGCGCTCCCGCAGCGCGTCGATCAGTTCGCGCGCGCCGGGCAGCGCGGGCCGCGGCTGGCGCAGGCGCTGCATCAGCACCGGCTCGTAGGCTTCGAGGATCTCGTCAAGCGTTGCCGGCAGCCCCTGCAGCGCGATCATCTGCATCCACATCGGCGGCGTCTCCATGCCGATGAAGCGCCCGTACTCCTCGATCGGCACGTGCTTGCCGTAGCGCGCCAGGATGTCGTTGACGGCGGCATGAAACGCCGGCTCGCTGTCAGTCAGCGTGCCGTCCATATCAAAGATCACCGCACGAAAGGGACCGGGAACCACAGATTTCACAGATTACACAGATAAGAGAGCACGCGGAATGAAGATGTCGTATCCACTTGCAACTATCCCGTCGGCGTTAGTTTGCGAATCGTTCGCGTTGCAGGCTCGAGGCACCGAAGTTGAGCAGAAGCGCCCGCTTCTTGCCCGTCGCCTTCAGGTAGTTGATCGTCTGCGCCCGCTCAACCTCGCCGATCTGCCGGAGCGCTTTGAGCTCAACGATAACGTCGTTGAAGCAAACAAAGTCAGCTCGGTACGTGCAGGCCAGTTGTATGTCGCGATAGATGATTGGGATTTCCACTTCGCGCTCGAACGGGATGCCGTGCTCCCGAAACTCAATCCCAAGCGCTTCCTGGTACACGGCTTCAAGAAAGCCAGGCCCGAGCCGCCGGTGTACCTCCATCGCAGCCCCGATGATCGCGTACGTTTGCGTGTCGCGGGTCTCCGGATTTGTCGCCGAACTCACACACAATCCAATCTGTGAAATCTGTGGTTCCCGTCATCCCTTCTCGAACTCCGTAAACGCGCGGCTCGGCGTGGGCGTCATCTGACCCTGGTACTTGCTGCGCAGGCCCGCACTCCCGTACGGGCGATCGACCGGCGTCGACATGCGCATGAAGCTGAGCTGGCCGATCTTCATACCGTAGTGCAGCGCGATCGGCATCTTCGCTACGTTCGAGAGCTCAAGCGTCAACCGGCCGTGCCAGCCGGGGTCGACGAAACCCGCCGTCGCGTGGATCAGCAGGCCGATGCGGCCGAGCGACGACTTGCCTTCGACCTGCGCCAGGATGTCGTCGGGCAGCGTCACGATCTCCCGCGTGCTGGCCAGCACGAACTCGCCCGGGTGGATGAAGAACGGGCGGTCGTCTTCGATCACCACCTCCTCCGTCAGGTCGTCCATCGGCTCGCGGACGTCGATGTACGGCCGGCTGCTCACCTTGAACACGCGGAACCGGCGGTCGATGTGCATATCGACGCTGGCGGGCTGGATGTCCTCCGGGTCGAGCGGGTCGATGACGAGCCGGCCCTTCGCCAGTTCTTCCTTGATCGAGCGGTCGCTGAGCACCATGCGGGCAGGGTAGCGATTCTGGAGGCTAGAGGTTAGAGGTCGGAGGCGGGTTGGCACAGGGCTACCGGCCGATCGGCCGGTTGACCTCCGGGTCGAACCGCGCGACGATCGGGGTGAATCACCGCAGGAGGAACGCGATGGCAGACCGATTCGAAGACCAGGTAGTCGTGATCACGGGCGGCGGCCGCGGCATCGGGCGCGCGACGGCGATTGAGTTCGGCGCTGAAGGCGCGACGCTGCTGCTGGGTGGCAGGCGGATGGACGCGCTGCAGACGGCCGCGGAGGAAGTGCTGCTCGCCGGCGGGAACGCCGCCGAGATCGTGCACTGCGACGTCGCGAAAGACGATGACTTGAAGGCGCTGATCGGCAAGGCGATCTCGCACTTCGGCCGCATCGACGTGCTGGTGAACAACGCGGGCGTTGTCGCCGGCGGCCGCCTTGACGAGATCGGCGCGGATGACGTCGAGCGCATGACCACCGTCAACGTCTGGGCGCCGATACGGCTGGCGCAGCTCGCGCTGCCGCACATGCGTGAGGCAAAGCGCGGCGCGATCGTGAACGTCTCGTCGATCGCCGGACGCATGGGTCTGCCCTACTACGCGACGTACTGCGCCAGCAAGTTCGCGATGCGCGGCTTCAGCGAGTCGCTGCGTCGCGAGGTCTCCCCGGATGGCATCCACGTCATGGGCGTGTATCCGGGGCCGACGGCCACCGACCTCGTCGAGAACGTGGATTTCGGCGGCCTGGGCATGAGTATGGCGACGGCGCAGCAGGTGGGGCGGGCGATCGTGCGCGGCGTGCGCCAGCAGCAGCCGGAAGTGTTCATCGGCATCGGCGATTCGCTGATGGCGCGCTGGAACGACATGCTGCCGTGGACTGTCGACTACGGCGTTGACATGATGCGCGAGCGCATGC
>JBBTPG010000010.1:0-1350 GCA_038066315.1 Chloroflexota bacterium
GCGCATGGTGTGGTGCCCGTCTATTCGTGCGGCCTGGGCGTCGGCGGCAGGCCGCTCGCGGCGAGTATCGCCTCGCGAACATCCTTGGGCTCGGGAAAGCGCCTGGCCGACGCGTAATCCCACATCACCGCGCCATCGTAGCGGGCAACGAACACGCCGCCGGACGATGGCACCAGCACGATCTCGCGGATGAGCTCCGGCATGGCGTCAAACAGCTCGCGCGCAAGCCAGAAGGCGCGCCCCTGGAACCGGCACTTCGTGCAGAATTCGATCTCCAGCCGGTGCCTCACCTCATCCATACGTCACCGAGAAGCGCCGACCGCGACGCTCTCCTCCAGCTCTTGCGCCTGTATGTTCGCCGAGACCGCATCGATGATGTCGTCCAGTTCGCCGTCCATGATACGCGGCAGGTTGTGGACGGTGAGCCCAATGCGGTGGTCCGTCAGCCGATCCTGCGGGAAGTTATAGGTACGTATCTTGTCCGAGCGCTCGCCGGTGCCGACCTGCTGCTTGCGCGCTCCGGAGATCTCGTCGGCCTGCGCGCTCTGCTTCTGGTACAGCAGCTTCGCACGAAGCGCGGCCATCGCCTTGTTGCGGTTCTTGAGCTGCGACCGCTCATCCTGGCAGACGACGACGATGCCCGTCGGCTTGTGCGTCATGCGCACGGCGGTGGCGACCTTGTTGACGTTCTGGCCGCCGGCGCCGCCCGAGTGGAAGATGTCGATCTTGAGGTCGCCCTCGTTGATGTCGATCTCCACTTCTTCGACCGCTGGCAACACGGCTACGGTCGCCGTCGACGTGTGGATGCGGCCTTGGGCCTCGGTGGCGGGAACTCGCTGCACGCGGTGCGAGCCGCTCTCGTATTTCAGCCGCGAGTAGGCGCCCTGCCCATGCACCTCGAACACGACTTCCTTGATGCCGCCGATGCCGATTTCGTTCGCCGAGAGCACGTCGATCGTCCACTTGCGGCGGTCCGCGTAGCGCGTGTACATGCGGTACAGGTTCGCGGCGAAGAGCGCGGCTTCGTCGCCACCGGTGCCGGCACGGATCTCGACGATCACGTCGCGGTCGTCGCGCGGGTCTTTCGGGACGAGTGCGCGCTTCAGTTTCTCTTCGACCTCGCCGCGCTGCGTAGTCAGGCGTTCGAGCTCTTCCTTCGCCAGCGCCGACATTTCAGGGTCGGAGTCGCCGAGCACCGCCCTCGCTTCGGAGATCGCCTTCGCGTTCCCCGTCCAGGCGCGGTACAGCATGACGACGTCCTCGATCGACGCGCGGTCCTTCGCGAGTGACTGCAGTTTCTCGTAGTCGCCCGAAATCTCCGGACGCGCCATCTCGGCGGTCAGGTCATCG
>JBBTPG010000011.1:0-1103 GCA_038066315.1 Chloroflexota bacterium
ATTGGCGCTCGTCACGCGTCTCGTCACGCATAGAACAGCTCCGCAATCTTCGCGATGTAGCGCAGCAGCACGGCTGGCTCGAGGCCGTAGACGGGCGGGCTGAGGGAGGCGGAGTCGGCGCTGCCCCAGATCAGCTCGACGCGCTTCTTTACTTCGCCGGGGGTGCCGCAGACGACGAAGGTCTGCGCCATCTCGTCGGTGACCAGGTGCTTGACGCTGAGGTAGTCGCCGCGCTTCACGCCCTCCTGCAGCTGCTTCGCTTCCTTGCGGAAGCCGTGCGCGGCGAAGTACTCCTCGTACTGCTCGACACCGCCGTAGAAGGCAACGGTGGCGCGCGCGTCCTCGATGGCCTGCTTGCGGTCGTCGTTCGGCGCGACGAAGAGCCACATGTTGAACTCGATGTCGGAGCGCTGGCGGCCGCCCTTCGCGAGCCCTGCCTTCAGGTCGTCCTGCACCTTCGTCGTCGCCCACTCGATCGACCAGATCGGGTGCCCGATGACGCCGTCGGCGATCTCGGCGCCGAGGCGGATCAGCGGCGTGCGCAGCGCGGCGATCCAGATCGGCAGGTCGGTGCGGACGGGCGCGCCGAGCGGATTGAACTCGCTGAAATCGAGCTTGTGGTACGTGCCGTCGTAGCGCGTCAGCTCGCCGGTGTGGCTCTTGGCGATGATCATGCGGACGATCTCGACGACCTCGCGCATGTGCTGGAGGGGCTTGCCGTACTCCATGCCGAAGAAGCCCTCGCTCCACGACTTGACGCTGGTGCCGAGGCCGAGCGTGAAGCGACCGTTGCTGATGCGGTCCAGGTCCATCGCCGCGACCGCCGTCTCGAACGGGCTGCGCGCGAACGCGAGCGCGATGCCCGTGGCGATGCGCACGCGCTGCGTGGCGGCGGCGGCGACGGCGAGCGGGATAAACGGCGGTCCGTAGACCTGCGGCGCGAAGATGCCTTCGAGCCCCATCGCCTCCATCTGCTGCGCCTGTGCGGTGATGATCTGCGCCGGCAGCGGCGAGACGACGCCCCAGTACTTGCGCTTGTCTGGCATGGCGGTGAGCTCCTTTCGGGCATGCGGTCGAGGCCGGTGCCAGCGTAGGCCAGCGAG
>JBBTPG010000012.1:0-3756 GCA_038066315.1 Chloroflexota bacterium
CCACGAAGGACACGAAGGGGCACGAAGGAGGGGAGACGGGGAACCGAGAAGGCGCGAAGGGCGCGAAGGAAGACGAAGGGCGGGTCACCGCGGAAGCGCGGAGATCGCGGAGCAGGGTTGTAGGTGGTGATGGTGTTCGCTTGGCACGACGTGTGCAGGACGTAACTGAAGCTGCGTCCCTGCGTTCGCGCGACGGCGGGTGCTGATGGCGGGGCGGCGCCAAACGACCGGCGCGGGCGGACGGGTCTGTCTCCCGCGGCGACTCTCCGAGAAGACCTGTCCCTGCGAAATGCAATACACAACGCCCGTGTTCTGGGCGCTACGCCGTGGCCGCGGTGTCATCGGCGTGCCTGGTGGCGCGGATCTTCTTGATGCGGCGGCCCAGCACGCTGAGGACGCGCAGCGTGAGCCCGTCGACGCGGACTTCGTCGCCGGCGACGGGGACCTTGCCCAGGTGGTGGTAGACGAAACCGCCGACGGTGTCGTAGTCCTGCTCCTCCTCGTCGGGCTCGTAGCCGAAGAGCTCGCTCAGCGCGTACATGCCGACACGCGCGTCGAGGATCGCTTCCGTCTCGTTGACGCGCTCGATCGGCGCCTCTTCGCGGTCGTACTCGTCCTGGATCTCGCCGACGATCTCTTCGAGCAGGTCCTCGATCGTCACGAGACCGGCCGTGCCGCCGTACTCGTCGACGACGATGGCGATGTGGACCTTGCTCAGGCGCAGCTCCGCCAGCAGTTCGTCCACGCGCTTCGACTCCGGGATGAAGTAGGGCGGGCGGGCGATCTCCTTCAGCGATGGGCGGCGGCCTTCGGTGAGGCAGCGCAGCAGGTCCTTCGCGTAGATGATGCCGACGATGTTGTCGATCGTCTCGCCGTACAGCGGAATGCGGCTGAAGCCCTTTTCGACGATCAGCTTGAGCGCGTCGTCGATCGTCTCGCTCTGCTCGAGCGCCACGATATCCATGCGCGGCGCCATGATCTCGCGCGCCGTCGTATCCTCCATCTCGATGATGCCGCGGATCATCTGGCGCTCTTCCTCTTCGATCGGCTCGCCGTCCATCTCGATCTCGGCGAGGCGGAGGATCTCCTGCGTCTCGTCCTCCTGCTCGTCGATGCTGCGCTGGACGACGGACGCGAGCGTGGTGTTGATCGCCGACGCGATGGGGCCGAAGATGGCGCGGGCGAGGCCGATGAACGCCGAGAGACGCATGCCCCAGCGCTCGGCGTCGCGGGCGACGATGAGTCGCGGCAGCGCATCGAGCACGGCGACGGCGGCGAGTGATCCGGCGGCGGACGCCGTCAGCACGCCCCACGTGTGGCCGCGTTCGCGCGTGATCACGAAGATGCCGAGCGCGGTCGCGACCACGACGGCGAGGTTGCGCACGACGGCGAGCGCGCCGAGCGTCGACGCGCGGCGCTCGACGTAGCGGAGCAGCGATTCGGCGCGGCGGTCGCCCTTCGTCGCGAGCGTGCGCAGGCGGACGCGGCTCGCGGAGGCGACGGCGGCCTCGGCGGCGGCGACGATCACGAGGAGGACCAGCGCAAGGGCGAAGACGATGATGCCCAGCGCGCTATCACTGTCCAGCGTCGGTGTCCTCCTTCGTGTCGGTGGCGTTCTTCGCGCGGATGCGGGCCGGGGCGCCGAGCGCCATCATGCCGTCGGGCACGTCGCGCGTGACGACGGAGCCGGCGCTCGTGCCCGCGCCGCGGCCGATATTCACGGGCGCGACCAGCATCGTGTCGCTGCCGATGAACGCGCCGTCTCCGATCGTCGTGCGGTGCTTGGTTGCGCCGTCGTAGTTGGCGGTGATCGTGCCGGCGCCGATGTTCACGTCGTCGCCGACCGTGGCATCGCCGATGTAGCTGAAGTGGCCCATGCGCGTGTTGCGGCCCAGGCGCGACTCCTTGACCTCGGCGTAGTTGCCGATGTGCGCGCCCTCGCAAAGATACGAACCGGGGCGCAGGTGGCTGTACGGCCCGATATCGACGTGCGACTCGACCGTCGACCCTTCAACCATCGAGAAGCGGATCTCGCAGGCGTCAGCGACCGATGAATCGCGGATCAGGGTGCCTGGGCCGATCGTGCAGCCGGCGCCGACCGTGGTGTGTCCTTGCAGGTGCGTGTTCGGCTCGAGCGTCGTGTCGGCGCCGATGGCGACGCCGGCGTCGATGAACGTCGACGGCGGGTCGGTGATCGTGACGCCGGCAAGCATGTGGCGGCGACGGATGCGGTCGCGCATCGCCGCCTCCGCCTCGGCGAGCTGGATGCGGTCGTTGATGCCGCGCCCCTCCACGGGATCACCGGCCTCGACGGCGACGGCGGCGTTGCCCTCGCGGTGCGCCATCGACGCGAGCTGCGTGAGGTAGCGTTCGCCGTTCGGCGCGGGCGTGATCTTCGGCAGGTGCGACCAGAGCCATGGCGCGCGGGCGGCGTACTGACCGGTGTTGATGTGCCGCGGCGCGTTGCGGTCGATGCCCGCAGCACCCTTGGTTTCGACGATGCGCGTGATGCGGTCGCCCGCAAGCTCGACGTAGCCGTACGCCTCGACCGGCACGCAGGCGGTGAGTAGTGCAAGGTCCGGCGCGCCGTCCGCGCGCTCCACGGCGGCCATCAGCCGGCGCAGTGTGGCGGGCAGCACGAGCGGCACGTCGCCGTTCATGATCAGGACGTGTGTGGCGTCGCCGGCCGCTTCGCGCGCGCACTCGACGGCGTGGCCCGTGCCGAGCGCCTGCGGCTGCACGGCGAAGCGCACGCCGCCGTCGGCGGCCTCTCGCACGGCGTCCGCCTCCGGCGGGTTGCCTACCACGACGATACAGTCTGAGATGCCGGCCTCGCGCGCGGCCTCGATCACGTGCCGGACGAGCGGCCGGCCGGCCAGCGGGTGCGCGACCTTCGACAGCGCGGATCGCATGCGCGTACCCTGCCCGGCGGCCATGATGACAGCCACCCAGCGGCGGCTCGATGCGGTCGATGGATTCTGGGGAGGTTCGTCTGCGTTCTGTATCAAAGTCTCGGCGATGCCTCGTCGCTACCTGGGCGGCGAGCGCTGGGCCGTGCCGGATCGTATCGATGCGGGTTGGAAGGTGTCAAGGCGGGGGAGTGCACAGTTGACAGTGGACAGTTCACAGTGGGCGGGCGGGCATCACTCCGAGGCTTCTGGACTGTCTACTGTGAACTGTTCACCGTGAACTGCCTGTGACCTGCTAACTGTGAACTGTAAACTGCCCCCCATGAACGTGGACGAGATTCGCGAGACCTTTATCCGCTTCTACACCGAGCGCGGGCACATGCGCATCCCCAGCGCGTCGCTGGTGCCGCACGGCGACCCGACGCTGCTGTTCACGGGCGCCGGGATGGTGCCGTTCAAGCCGTACTTCATGGGACTGGCCGAAGCGCCCGCCCCGCGCATGGCCACGGTGCAGAAGTGCTTCCGCACGACGGACATCGACGAAGTCGGCGACTACAGCCATCTGACGTTCTTCGAGATGCTGGGCAACTTCAGCGTCGGCGACTACTTCAAGAAGGAAGCGATCGGCTGGGCGTGGGAGCTGCTGACCGAGGGCTTCAAGCTGCCGAAGGACAAGCTGTGGGTCTCGATCTTCGAGACGGACGAGGAGGCGCATGACCTCTGGCGCGCGATCGGGCTGCCCGAAGAGCGGATCAAGCGCTATCCGGAGAAGAACAACTATTGGTTCAGCGGCGATGTCGGGCCGTGCGGCCCGAACAGCGAGATCTTCGTCGACCGCGGGCCGCGC
>JBBTPG010000013.1:0-1020 GCA_038066315.1 Chloroflexota bacterium
CGGCGACTTGTGCTGGATGAAGAAGATGCGCGCGCCGTTCGTCGCCTTCAGCGGCGCCTGGGCGTTGCGCCACTCGCGCCGCCCGCCGGAGATGAGGTCGATACCGTCGCCGTCGGACGGGTCCAGCACGTCCAGGCCGTTGTCGCGCAGCTCGCGCACAGCGGCGTTGACGTCGCTGGTGCCGAGGGCGAGCGCGAAGAGCCCCTCGCCGCTGTTCTGGAAGAAGCGCGAGAGCTCGCCGGCCCAGCGCTTGTCGCCTTTGCCGGCGCCGAGCGAGAGCAGCTCGATGTAGGTGTTGTCGATGCGGAAGAGCGTGTTCTTCGTGCCGTACTTCGGATGCTCGCCGCGCCACGACGGTTCGCGGCCGAGCAGCGCCGCATAGTCCGCGGTGGCGGCGTCGAGGTCCTGCACGGCGATGACGACATGGTCGAGCGCGAAGTCGGGCATCAGGCGGGCTCCCCCGGCATCGAAGTCGCGGCGGGCGCGGGCGCGGCGTCGAGCGGCTGGCAGAGCTCGACGAGCGCGCCATCCATCGCGTTCGGGTGGAGGAAGCAGATGCGGCCGGCGAGGCCGATGCGCGTCTGCTGGTCGATCATCTCGGTGCCGCGCATCTTGAGGCCGGCGAGGTCGCGCTCGACGTCGTCGACCTCGAAGCAGACGTGGTGCAGGCCCTCGCCCTTGCGCTCCAGGTAGCGCGCGACGCCGGTGTCGGCGACGACGGGTTCGAGCAGCTCGATCTCGCTGTCGCCGAGGGTGAGGAGCGCGGCCTTGACGCCCTGATCGTGCAGGACCTCCATCTTGTGGACGGGGAGGCCGAGCAGGTCGCGGTAGAAGCGCATCGCCTGCTCCATATCGCGCACGACGACGCCGACGTGGTGGACCTTCTTGATCATGCGGCGAGTGTAGCGCGGCCCGGCGGCACGATCCACGAAGCAGCGTCGAGCGCTGCCTGCATCAGCGGCCGGGCGTGCGTACTCGGCCGGCAGCATCTCGCGCCGGGATGACGACCTCCGCACGAAC
>JBBTPG010000014.1:0-14160 GCA_038066315.1 Chloroflexota bacterium
CGCATCATGATCGTCTCGGTGATGATCTGCGCCTCGTCGATCATGCCGTCGTTGCCGCGCCGATTCTTGATCTGGACGGCCCGCCGTTTGCGTGACCCGCCGCCGCCCGACAAAAGGCCCCCGATGATCCGCCGGAAGACGAACTGGCCGACCGTACCCGCGGCCATGACGGCTGCGCCCTTCACGACAGGCGACGCCTGGGGACGCCAGACACTGGGGGTCGTGGCGGCGCGATGGAGCGCCGGGAGTTGCGCCTGGCTCACGCCGGCGCCGCAACGCCGGCAGAAGTTGTCGTCGCCGTCGAGCGTGAAACTACAAGCGTGGCAGGTAGACGTTTGCATGGAGCACTATCCTAGCGCCTGCCTTATGGCACGTCAATTGCGGAAATCGCAGCATGTCTAGGCGAGCGCGGCCTTGGCGAGCGTGCCTTCGATCTCCGGTGTCAGATCGAACCCGTGGACGACGCGCGTGCCTCCCGCCATGATGCGGCCACCGTCCACCCGAAGCCGCCCGTCCGCGAATGCCCTGAGCGTCTCGACCACGAGCGGAACCTCGCGAGCTGCGCCCCGGCGGCGTATCTCCTGGAACAGAGGAAACGCCTCTCCTTCGCTCTGCCGCAGTTCGTCGATGCTGCGATGCTCCGCAGTGCGCCAGAGCAGGTCGATAGTAGGGCCCCGCAGCGGGAAGGCGCAGTACGTGACGATAGCTCCGGCATCGAGTTCAGCCGTGACCAAGTGGATGCGGACGCCGCCGTGGTCGACACGCTGCGCGATGAGCTGCCACGTGACTTCCTGCCAGGTACCCGCCGGTTGCTCCGGCGCCGCGGGATGCAGGTTCAGCATCGCATGGCCTTCGAACAGGGGCGCGGTCATGACGAGCATATAGCCCGCCAGCATGCCAAGGTCGTAATCGTATGGACGGAGCAGCTCGGCCACAGTGCGGTCGTAGTCCGTTCGCCACGCCGGCAGCGGCGTGCCCGCACGGGCGATCTCGCCTCGGTGTTCCCGCCGGAACCGCGCGTCCGAAAGCGTCACGAGAGGAATGCCGTATCCGGCGACCTGGTCGAAGAACGCGTCGGTCGCGTCGAACTGGCCGCGTTCGCGATTGCAAAAAACGAACGCAACCTCCGCATCAAGCCGGCGCCCTTGGATCGCTTCGACGGCGGCGCGCAGCAGTTTCTGCGAACCTTCGCCCCGGCCCGTCGAGAACCATCCGATTCGCAGCACGCGTTCCTCCCGGCCGCTGCTTCGACCGGCTCACCGTAGCCCGTTAGCCGTCATCTGGCAACCGCTCAGGCGAACGGCTCATCGTCGTCAAGCGCTGCTTCGTCGTCAACGTACGTGTAGTCATCCGGGGCATCGTGTACCGCCGCGCCATTCCGCTGTGGGACCGGCGCGAAGGACTCGCGTAGCTTCGTGATCTTGAGCTCCGCCTCGTCGAGCCGCTGTTGACACTCGCGCGCGAGTTGCATGCCTTCCTCGTAGAGCGCGATCGAGTCCTCCAGGGAAAGCCCGCCTTGTTCGAGTTTGCCGACGCGCTCTTCAAGCTTTGCGTAGAGTTGCTCAAACGTGTCGCGCTTGGATTCTCGCGCCATGACGCCTCCTACACCCGTTCTTCGGGCATCGTGAACAGCGGTGCCTGCGCGTCTGGCACCGATCGCTTCGGTCGTCTGCGTTGCACGATAGCCCCGCCGTCGACGTGCACGCCGAACGTTCCGTCTTTCACCCGAACGCCCAGGGCATCGCCTGGCTTCGCAGATCGAACGCTGGAGATGACCGCCGCGCCGCGCTGGATCACGGCGTAGCCACGGTCCAGCGTCGCGAACGGGTCGAGCGACTTGAGCCGCCACACAAAACTGCCCACGGCGTGCACGGCGGCGCCGTGTGCCTTCTCCGTCGCGGTCTGCGCGCGCCTGGTGGCGTCGTCGATCATCTGCCGCGTGCGGTCGATGTCCGGTGCGCGGCGCTCGACGAGGCGCAGGTCGTTCTGCAAGCGCGTCCGCTCCGCGCCGATCCGCTGGCGCACGCCTGCATCCATGGTCGACGCGGCTACACGGAGGTGCGCGATGAGGTCGACCCGGTCGGGCGAGACGATCTCCGCCGCGGCGGACGGCGTTGGTGCGCGGCGGTCCGCGACAAAGTCGGCGATCGTCGTGTCGGTCTCGTGTCCGACGGCCGACACGACCGGGACACCGCTCGCGAAGATCGCGCGCGCCACCGACTCGTCGTTGAACGCCCATAGCTCCTCGATCGAGCCGCCTCCACGTCCGGCGATGATCACGTCGATATCGCCGCGCCCGTTCAGTTGCTCGATCGCGCCGACGATGCCGGAGACCGCTTCCGCACCCTGGACGGGCGCCGGCGACAGCACGATCTCAGCCAACGGCCAGCGGCGTTCCAGCACCTGGCAGATGTCATGAAAGACCGAGCCGGACTCCGACGTCACGACCCCGATGCGCCGGGGAAAGCGTGGCAGCGGCCGCTTGCGGGACTCGTCGAAGAGGCCTTCTTCCTCCAGCCGCGCCTTCAGGCGCTCGAACTCCATCTGCAGAGCGCCCGCGCCTTCTGGTTGCACGAAGTCGACATAAAGCTGCAACTCGCCGCGCTGCTCGTAGAGCGAGATCCGTCCGTGGGTGACAACGGCGTGGCCGTTCTGGAGAAGGCCCGCGGTCGATGGCCGAGCAGGTGCGCGCGACACGAAGTAAACAGACCGGAGCTGTGCGCTACCGTCCTTTAGCGTGAAGTAGGTGTGGCCGGAAGCAGGGCGGCTGACGTTCGAGACCTCGCCGGCGATCCACAGGTCGCCGAGCACCGGGCTCGACTCGAGCATCTCCCGAAGGTACGTCGTGACTTCGCGGACGGCGTAAACATGCACGCCCGCATTTTCGAACAAATATGCGGATCAGCGCAAACAGGGAGGTAACGGTAACCCGAGTCAGGCGCGCTCCTGGTATTCGCCGGTGCCGGTGTTCACCTTGATCTTGTCTCCCTCGTTTACGAAGAGAGGCACATTGACCACGAGGCCTGTCTCGAGCGTCGCCGGCTTCGTTGCGCCGGTAGCCGTGTCGCCCTTCACGCCCGGGTCGCACTTCGTGATCACAAGCACGACCGACGACGGCAACTCGATGCCGATCGGTTCGTCGCCGAGAAACAGCACGTCGCACTGGCCGTTCTCGCCGATGAAGTTCATCGCGTCGCCCACCTGGTCGCGCGTCAGCGGCACCTGGTCGAACGTCTCCGTGTTCATGAAGTGGATGAGGTCGTCTTCGACGTAACTGAGCTGCATCGAGACGCGCTCAACGCGCACGCGCGGCCACTTCTCGCCCGCCTGGAACGTGCGCTCGATGAGGTCGCCGCGCCGGACGTCACGCAGCTTCATGCGCATCTGCGCGGACCCGCGTCCCATCTTGATGTGCGCGAAATCCATCACTTGATACACGCGGCCGTCGAGTTCGATCGTCGCGCCGCGCTTCATGTCACCCGTAGAGATCATGGGTGGGTCGTCCTCCTCGGTTGGCCGCTGGATGCCGTCACGCGGACGGCTGCGGCGCGGCTTGTATTGCGTTCAACATAAAGTAACGAAATCGCGGTTGGGCGGGAAGGTGGCGCAGCGCCAGACCGGCAGGTCATCCGGCGAACTGAAGCTTCGGCGCGCGGCTCATGACGCGCGCCTTTCCGTTCTCCAGCACTACCATGTCTTCGATCCGCACGCCGCCCCAGCCGGTGATGTAGATGCCGGGCTCGATCGTGAACACCATCGCGTCACGGAGCTCGTCCTTGGACGTACGCGCGACCCGCGGCGCCTCGTGCACCTGTAGCCCGATGCCGTGACCGAGGCCGTGGCCGAACGTGTCGCCGTACCCCGCGGCTTCGATGACGCTGTGCGCGATCATGTGGCATTCGTCGCCGGTCATTCCGGGCCTCACCATCTCTTCGGCGGTGAGCTGCGCAGTCAAGACGATGTCGTAGATCTTCTTGAATTGGTCATCCGGCTTCCCCAGAAAGATCGTGCGCGTAAGATCCGACATGTAACCGTCGATGTCACAGCCCATGTCGATGACGACGCCCTCGCCCTTCTTGAGCTTGCGATCGCGCGGGTACGCGTGCGGCATCGCACCCCAGGGGCCGCCCGCAACGATCGTGTCGAACGACAGCCCGTCGCCGCCGTGCTCACGAATATATTTTTCGATCTCCCACGCGACCTGCTTCTCCGTCCAGCCAGGCTCCACGCGTTCCGCAACATACGTGCACGCTGCGTCGCCCAGATCGACCGCCCGCTGGAGCGCCTCGATCTCGCCCGGCTCCTTGAACAGGCGCAGCGACTCGACGAGATTGGGCGTCGGGACGAGCGTCGGGCGTTCGGGTTCGGGCAGCGTTGCCAGCGATTTCTTGAGTTGCTGATGCGTCGCGAACGTCATGTCGCCGGCTTCGAACGCGATCTTCTTGCCGCCGCCGAGGCCGGCGAAGAGCGGCGGCGCCCACGCATCGAGGCCGCCGACCGTCTTGTGCAGACGAAAGCCAGGTGCCTGCGCGGCGCTCTGTTCGTAGTAGCGAAAGTCCGTGGCGATGACGGCGTCGTCGCCGGTGATCAGAAGATATCCTGCGGAGCCGGTGAACCCACTCAGGTATCGCCGGTTCTGCGCGTTCGAGATCAACGCGCCGTCGAGCTCGTGCTTCTGGAGCGCATGGCGAAGCCGTTGTACGCGAGTATCCATTGGGAGTCCTTAGTGACGCCAAAAGGCGCAGTTGATTGATGTGCGCGAAGCATGGGATTGATGCTTATCGCGTCCCCTCCAGCAGATGCGCAAGCGCTTCGACCGCCAGGGCGTATCCCTGCACGCCCAGCCCGACGATCGTGCCGCTGCAGACCGGAGAGAGCAGCGACTCGTGCCGGAACGCCTCCCGCCGGTACACGTTCGAGATGTGGACCTCGATGGCGGGCAGCTCGCATCCCGCGACAGCATCGCGCAGCGCGATGCTGTAATGGGTGTACGCGCCGGCGTTGATGATCAGCCCGTCAGCGGCTTGCTGCTCGTCTTGGAGCCAGTCAATGAGTTCGCCCTCGCTGTTCGCCTGGAACGAGCGGACCTCCGCGCCGAACCTGGCCGCCCGCTCCGCCACGAGGCGCTCGACATCCGCGAGCGTGGCCGTACCGTAGATCTCCGGCTCTCGCGTACCAAGCTTGTTGAGGTTCGGGCCGTTCAATAGCAGGATCCGCATCGGAGCATTGTAGCTGCGCGCGAGGCCGTTCGGGCAGTCGGATGGGGCCATGGCCGGAAATTAGGTGTAGCTCCCTAGTCCGAATGCCGAGAATCAAGTGAGGGGCTGGGCCGCCCGTACAAGGGGGCCGGGGAGAGCTGCGCATGAGCCGGGAAGTGAACGAGGATCTGATCGAAGCGACTATTCGTCGCGTTGCCGCGGCGAAGGCCGCTGCCGAATCGGAAGCAGACGGCCCGCGCGATGACGCCGACGGCTCGGAACTTGCCCACGACGGCGCGCCCGGGCTTCACCTCGTGCCGTCGCCGAATGACCAGCCAGATGACCCGAGACCCGCTACGGCCACTGCCCGCCCGGTCGACGAGATCCGGATCGAAGCAACACTCCGCCGCATCGAAGCGGAACAGTCCGCGCAGGCGGCGCAGGCAGGCGCTCCGTCCCCGATGGGTGCCCCCGCGGCCGACGACGCTGAGTCTGTGAACACTGCAGGCGCGGTTGCCCGGATCGGCGAAGGTCGGTGGGATGACGCGCTCCAGCAGGTGCGGCTGGAGCTTGAAGACACCAAACGCGACCTGCGCGCGCTCGCGGCGCGGTTCGAGGCGATGCTTCCCGCAGCCGAGGTCGTGACGGACGCGCAGCGTCGGCCTGGTCGAGAACCAGCCGCGACAGCCAGTCCGCACCTCCTCTCGCTAGGCGACGATAACCGGGATGACACGCCGCAGCTGCCGCGCATCCCGCTGGGTGCGGCGCCACGCCCTGCGATCCTCCGCGATCCGGCGCCACGCGCCGCGACAGCTCAGCGGCTGGAAGCGTCCGAGGACGAGCCCCTGCCGGTCGCCGAGCCTCGTCTCATGGCCTCCCCCCACAAGGAGCCGATGCGCGGCTTCGAACTCTTGCCGCGCACGTATCGGCTGACCGTTGAAGATAAGCGGCGCGGCGTCGATCTGGTGCCACTGCATCGGGCGTTGCTCGGCATGGACGGTGTCCGCGACATGTCGCTCCTGAGTTACAGCAACGGGACCGCCATTGTCGCGCTCGAAACGACCGTCGAATTGGATCCCGACCTCCTCGCGAAAGCCGTGTCGCGCGCTATGGCGCGGGACGTCAAGGTCGAAGTACACAATGAGCAAACGATGGTTATCAAGCTGGCAGAGGATTAGACACAGAGATGCGCTGGCTCTCGACCAAGAGAGATGACAAGTCCGCCCGACGGCCCGTCCCGCACGTGGCCATCGAGTCCGTCGAGATGGCGCGCCCCGAAGGCCGCGAGGGCCGCCTGTTCGACCTCGTCATTCTTTCGCTGTTCTTGCACAGCGCGGGCAGCTCCAGCGAAATGATGGGAGCCTTCCTCGAGAAAGCGCCCAGCGTCACCGAGTCGATGTTCGTGTACCCCCTCATGCTGGACAAGAAACGCGATGTGCTGACCGCGGCGCCACTGGAGGGAATCGTGGAGCCGCTCCTGGAGCGCGTCATGGACGCGTTCCAGGAAGACCTGACGATCTTGGAACTTGACCTGCCTGTAAGCCATTTCCGGCGCCTCGTCATCGAGGGTGGTGAGGTGGTCATTCGCGATTCGCTCGTGGACTTTTGGGATGGTGTCATCCCGCCGGAGGTCGTGAAGGCGGCCGAAGAGAAGCTCGGGATCAAGAAGGTCGCGCTGGTCCCGATGTTGGTCGAGGGAGAACCCTATGGCGTCGTCGCGTTCGGTTTCGACCATACGAAGATCGACGCCTCGATCGTGGAACTCCTCGTCGGCCACTTCACGCTCGCCATGCGCGACATCGCGACCCAGGAAGACACGGCGCGGTTCAACGACATCGACCCAATCGCCTGGGTCTACAACCGCCGCTACATCGGTGAAGCTATCGAACAAGAATTGATCCGCTGCGGGCGATACGCCAAAACGCTGTCGCTCGTGGTGATCGACCTCGATGACTTCGGTCATTTCAACGCGTCGTATGGCCAGTCCATGGGCGATCGCCTGCTGCGCAGCGCCGCCATCAGTCTGGCTGAAGCCGTCTCGCCGCCCGAGATCGTCGCCCGGCTGGGGGACGACGAATTCGCCGTGCTTCTGCCGGAAACGAACCGGGCGGCGGCGGTCTCTGTGACGACTCGCCTTCTCGCGAGCTTGTCGCAGGTCTCCGTGTTCGGCGACGACGGTTCACCGGAGCCGCTCAAGGCATCCGTAGCCATTGTCTGCTTCCCGGAGGACGGGACGTCGGCGAAAGACCTCTTGGACAGCGCCGAGAACGACCTCGATGGCGCAAAGCGCGAGCGCGAGGAGCAGATGCGCGCTGGCGCCACACGAGGCGTGAACCCGCTGGCGCGCGCCGCCGGCGAACGTCTGCGCGGCTGAATCCTGCCCTACGGCGGGAAACCCGTTGCGTTACATCCCGGTTCGCTCGTCCAGATCGCGGACCACACCCGATATCTCGATGACATGGTTGATCACCGCATCAGGTCGCGGCGCGTCGTCCGGGTACGGGCGTTCGACGTATTGGCGTGTCAGAACAGCGAACATGCCGGCGGCCTTCGCACCGCCGATGTCGTGCGACGGGCTGTCACCCACGAACAGCGATTCGCCCGGCGTCGCCCGTAGTTCGCGCATCGAAATCTCAAAGAGCGATCGATGCGGCTTTCGCCATCCCTCATCCGCCGAGACGACGACGCTTTGCATGATCGCTTCGAATCCATGCTGGCGAAGCATGGCGCGAATCGTGGCGCCGTTGGCGAGCGTGTTCGTGATGCAACCGAGGCGGTAGCCCGCGCCGGCAAGAGCCGCAACGGCGTCGAATGTCCCTTCAGTCACGACCAGTCCGCCGATCTCAGTACCGAACAGCGGCGGCGTGATCTCGCGCAACAGCGTCGCGTCAAGCTCGATGCCAAGCCGCCGGCAACCCTGGTCGATCCATTGGTGAGGAGGAGGCTCCCGGAGCTCAGCGCCGTCCATGAAGTACGTCTTCGCGGCCTCGTGGAGCACGTCCCGGACCGCGCGTTGGAAGGTCGCGGCGTCTGGCAGGTCGGCCCGGCCAAGCCGCCCCACCAGGATCGAGCGCATGTCCACGTATGCGCGCGCGAGCGCCTCAGGCTGCGGCGTGATGTCCCAGAGCGTATGCCCCAGATCGAATACGATGGTGCGAATCGTCATGCCGAGACGGAGGCTTCCGGTTGGAGGACAGAAGCTGGGTCGCCGGAACGCACCGGCTGGAGATCTGACTGGACGACGGCCGGCGGCATGTCAGTTGCTGAGGGCTCCGAGGCCGCCTGGGCCAACAGTTGCTGCCGCTGCAAGAGGTGAAGAAGGCCGCGCAGGTAGTTCGCCGCGCGCGGAACCGCCGTCTCGGGATCTTCGACGCCTTCGTAATCGAGCATGACGAATCCGCGGTAAGGCGCCTGCTTCAACGCTTGCAGCAGGCCTGGCCAATGGATGCGCGCATCGCTCCCGTCGTCGCGGACGTCACGCATGCGCGCATGCACTTGTACAACGCCCGGCAGCGTTGCGTCGATGACTTGTCCCGGCGCGAAGTCAGCGGGGTCCAGGCACACCCGCAGCCACGGTGAGCCGACATCGTGAACACACTGAGTGAGCTGCGCCGCCGCCCCGACGATGCCATCGCTTCGGTTGTTTTGCAGGCCCAGTACTACGCCGCGCTCAGCCGCGTGGTCGGCGCACTGTCGGAGCGTCGCGGTCACGTCGGACCAGAGGCGGCGCTGATCCACCCTGGGTGCACCGAACACGCGGCGAAACACTCCAACGATGCGGCCTGGGCGCTCTTCGGCGCGCTGCGGAGGCACCCAGCCGGCAAAGACACGCACGACCGGCGCGCCGAGGTATGCCGCGATGTCGCACCACTGCTTGACTTTGTCGGCCTCCAGCGAGCGGCGGTCGTCTGCGCCGAAATCATTACTCACCGCGATGCCGCCGATCGTCAGCTGGAGGTCGGTGCAAAGTTTCTTGATGTCGCGGAGATACACCGGGTCGGTGGTCGGAAAGTGCAGGTCGACCAGCTCGACACCGTCGAGTTCCATGTCCTCGGCACAGAGCCGCAGCCAGGCACGCTGGTCAATGCGCCCGGTACGGAATGCCGCGTGGTACGACCATGACGAGCACCCGAGCTTCACTACACGTCCTCCGGGATGGACTGATCCTTCACGAGCGACTCGATGCCGCCAAATCGGGTGCGCCGAAAGCCTTCCGCGTAACCGCAACCCAGACCGGACCGCTCCGCAACCGCACGCCCTGCGGCTTTCATCTGTTTCGCTATCGCGTCGCGATAGTCGTGCGGATCGAGCGCCTCGAGCCACGGCAAGCTCAGGCCCGATGCTTGCAGATGGAACTTTGTGTCCGCGACGGTCAACACCATCTGCGCTTCGTGCTGCCAGAGCGCTTCGATCTTCCTGTCAATGTAACTGTCGATGTCCACG
This sequence comes from Chloroflexota bacterium, assembly GCA_038066315.1. GTDB lineage: Bacteria > Chloroflexota > Dehalococcoidia > DSTF01 > JACRBR01 > JANXYW01. Next base: position 9,642 of record JBBTPG010000014.1, read on the forward strand.
AACTTGTTCTGGTCGCGCGGCGATTTCGCGAAGTACCACTGCTCGCCGACGTAATGCGGCTGCATTCCTTCGGCGATCTGCTCGGGATAGAAGTTCGGGAAGTGTGAGAAGTTCGCCGCCTCGTTGGCTGCCACAGCGACTGCCCGGTGGTCCGGATGCCCTTCGTACGGCGTGAATGGATCCCACGTGAAGACGATGTCTGGCTTCAGCTCCCGGACCAGTCGCATGAAGTGCCCTCGGAGTGCGCGCGGCGGCGCGTCGTACGCCAGGTCTCCGTCGGAATATCCGAGCGGTATCACCCGCTTGACTCCGAGCACCTGCGCCGCGCCCTGCAGTTCGCGATCGCGTACGGCGCGCAGCTCTTCGGCGGTAAGTTCGAACGAGCCCTTGTCGTTGTCTGTTGCGACGACGACGGAGACCTCGTGTCCTGCGTCGGCGAACTTCGCGATCGTCCCGCCCGCGAAGAACTCCATGTCGTCGCCGTGGGCTTCAAAGACGAGTACGCGCTTCATGCCGCCCTGACGATTCTCGGGAGTGTGTCTCGCTGAAGGCGCAGTGTACCCCCTTGGACCAGTTCGGTCACCTGCCTTCATCGCCGCTCCGGGGCCTGTTTGTCAGACGGCGACCTGGCCAAGCAGATCGACGGCGGCTTGACGCAAGGTCTCCTCCGCTGTTTCGTCGAGCATTGCGACTCCCGGCTCGTAGCCGCCGCGCTCGAACTCGTGCCGTGGCACGACGTAGAAAATGTGGTGGTTCGCATAACAGGCGATGATCAGGTGCTGCAGTCCGGCCTCCGCCTGGATCGCCTGAGCGGTCTCGACGAAGAACTCCCCCGGCAGCCCGAGTATCGCGCACCCCCTGCCGAAACTGATCGCCTGGATCTCCGGATGGAGCTCGTGAGGTCCGCCGGGGCGCAGGCGTCCGGCCACGCCTCGCTCTCCCGAAAGTCGCGTGATCTGTTCCATGACGCGATGGCGCGACTCGACGTCGTCCGACTTCAGGGCTGCTCGTTGCCGCTCGAGTGCTTCCAGCCGCTTGTCATAATCCACCGCTGGACCGAGTTGCCGCAACCGCAGTGCCACGGAGCGGGTCGCGACACGCAACCGTGGCTCGATCAAGTTGCCGGATGTCACGGACTTGTCCGTCAGCTCATCCCACCGGATGTTCCAGACCTTGTGTTGCGCGCCCAGCGGGCGCAGCTCCTGGAGCCTTCGCGCCGCTTCGGCGCCGACGATTGAGCCGACGCGCTCCGCCTCGTGGTAGTCCTGCTCAATCCAGGCGGGATTGACATCGCCGCAGGCGCCATTGAAGAACAGCGCGGGAGCGTCGCCGAGGATCTTTCGGATCGTGTTCAGGGCGTACCCCGGATAGTCAGCACTTATTTGCATGTTCGTGTGAAACAGCACCGTCGCATGACACGCGAAATTCACAACCGATGCGATCGGGCCATCGCGAGGATCCGGTGAATCGAACAGGAGCACACGAAGAACGTCGTCGATGGGACCAGCCGGATCGCGGCGGTTCTGGCTTACGCTATCGACGCTGCCTCGCCCTGCTTTCAACACCGCCGGACGCCGCCGCCCGTACGCCGCCACCACCGCGCCCGCGATCAGGCGCGCCATCGTCTCGGTCAGCGGCGCGTCCAGGTCGGCTCGCAGGCCGGCGGGGCCGGCGTGCGTATGGGTCGCAGCGACGAGAATGTTCGCCGGCGGGATGCCCGTCGCGGTACCCGCGATCTCGCGGACCAGCGCGACGAGCCGGCGGTCAACACCTATCAGGTCGCACGAGACGAGCGCTACTTGCGTCGTTCCGTCGTCCGCGACAAGCGCTCGGGCGTGGAGGTCGTCGTGTACTCCCACGGAGCCGCTGTGGCGCGCGTCGTATCCGTCCAGATACGTGCCGATGGGCGGCGTGATCACAACTTCTGCGGTGCCCGCCAGGAGGGTCATACTTGCGTTCCCCGGCCGCGGCGCTTCTGTGCCGTCAGGGCCGCTGCCCGATTATAGGGCACCGTATCGAGACAGAGGACCGGCGACGGACTCGATTCTGTCTGCTGCGCCTCGATACCCTGGCCGATGCCGAGCGCGGCCAATCATCTTGCTCGTCGCCATATCTCGCGATAGACTTGGCCCGTTCTGACGGAGGTGCTTGGCGCCTCCGTTTGTGTGTCCGCGACACGACGCGAACTCGCTGTTGGCGAGTGGGAGGAGACGCCGATGACGTTGGTATGGATGGTTCCGGCCACGGGCCTGGCAGCGGTGCTGTTCGCCCTGTGGCTGGCCCAGGATGTGCTCAGGAGAGATACCGGCACACCGGCGATGCAAGAGATCGCCGGCATGATCTTCGAAGGCGCCATGGCGTTCCTCTCGCGCCAGTACCGGACGATCGGCATTCTCGCCGTCGTCACGGCGGTCGCCGTCGCGGTGCTGGTTGGTTCGATCTCGGAGGGCGTCAAGCCAATCCAGTTCGAGAACGGACAGGTGAGCTTCGCGACCACGGAGGTAATCGGCCGCTGGGAAGAGGGTCTTCTCACCGGGATCGCGTTTCTCGTGGGCGCGCTCTGCTCCGGTCTCGCCGGCTACATCGGTATGTTCATCGCCGTCCGCTCGAACGTGCGGACCGCCGCTGCGGCCCAGAAGAGCCTCAAGGACGCGGTCACTGTCTCGCTTCGTGGCGGCGCAGTGTCGGGCTTCCTGGTCGTCGCTCTGAGTCTGCTCGGCGTCTCAGGCATCTTCCTCGTCTATAGCCGAATCCTCGACAACCCGCCGGAGATCGCGCCGTTCCTCATCGTCGGGTTCGGCTTCGGCGCCAGCTTCGTCGCGCTGTTCGCTCAACTCGGCGGCGGTATCTACACCAAGGCCGCCGACGTAGGCGCCGACCTTGTCGGCAAGGTCGAAGCGGGCATCCCGGAAGACGACCCTCGCAACGCCGCCGTCGTGGCCGACCTTGTCGGCGACAACGTCGGTGACTGCGCCGGTCGCGGCGCCGACCTCTTTGAATCCATGTCGGCCGAGAACATCGGCGCGATGATCCTCGGCGTCGCCATCTTCTCCGTCACCAGGGACATCGAGTGGATCATGTTCCCGCTGGTGCTTCGGTCGTTCGGCATCATCGCCGCGATGGTCGGCCTCATCTCAGTGCCGTTCTTCACCGACGCGGACCCGAAGAGCAAGCAGGACCCGATGACGCCGCTGAACTACGGCTACTACGTCGTTTCGGCACTCTCTGTGGTCGGATTGTTCATCGCCACCAAGGTCATGCTGGGCGATGCGTGGTACTGGTTCTTCTTCTGCGGCCTCATCGGCATCGCGACGGGTATCGCGTTCGTCTACATCACGCAGTACTACACGGCTGGCTCGTGGCGTCCGGTGCAAGAGATCGCCGAAGCATCTCGCACGGGCCCGGCGACCAACATCATCATCGGCACCGCGGTCGGCTTCGAAACCACGGCCATGACGGCGATCACCATCGGCCTGGCGTTGATCGGCGCGTTCGCGCTCGGTTCGCAGGCCGATATCAGCCCCGCGATCCCGCCTTTCACGACGGGCATCTTCGGGACCGCCGTCGCCACCATGGGCATGCTGATGTCGGCGGCGTACATCCTCAGCATGGACACGTTCGGTCCCATCACGGACAACGCCGGCGGCATCACGGAGATGTCCGGCGCGCCCGAGAGCGCCCGCGAGATCACCGACAAGCTGGACGCCGTCGGCAACACCACCAAGGCGCTGACGAAGGGCTACGCGGTCGCCTCCGCCGGCCTGGCGGCGTTCCTCCTGTTCTCGGCGTATCTCGACAAGGTGAAGGAGCGGCTCGGGATCCCGCTCACCGCCGAGCTGCCGATCGACCTCTCGAAGGTCGACGTGTTCGTCGGCGGCTTGCTCGGCGCCATGCTCGTCTTCCTCTTCAGCTCGTTGGCGATCCGCGCCGTCGGCAATGCCGCTGGTACGATCATCGAAGAAGTGCGCCGCCAGTTCCGCGCTGATCCTGGCATCATGGCGGGAACTTCCCGCCCGGACTACGCCGCCGCGGTCGATATCACGGCGAAGGCCGCCCTGCGCGAGATGGTGCTCCCCGGCATCCTGGCCGTCGGCATGCCGGTCGCCGTCGGCCTCATCTTCCGCTATGCCCGTCACGAAGAAGTCGTGACGACGCTCAACGGCATCACGTACACCGCGCACGACGCGTCGGGCTGGCTTGCCGTTTCGGGCACGCTCATCATCGGTACGATCACGGGCATCCTCATGGCGACGGTGCTCAACAACGGTGGTGGTGCGTGGGACAACGCGAAGAAATTCATCGAGTCGGGCGGCCTCAAGGACGAGAATGGGAACACGCTGGGCAAGGGCAGCGACCCGCACAAGGCCGCCGTCGTGGGTGACACCGTCGGTGACCCCTTCAAGGACACGGCGGGCCCGTCGCTGCACGTGCTCATCAAGCTTCTCGCAACGATCACGCTCGTGCTCGCGCCGCTGTTCATCAAGAGCGGCTCCGTCACGAAGACGGGCACACCGACGAC
>JBBTPG010000015.1:0-5786 GCA_038066315.1 Chloroflexota bacterium
TCAAACGGAGCGCCTGTTCACGATTCGCATCAGGAGGTTGAGCCTTGACGACCGCCGAGACGATGGTTGAGATCAGGGTGACGGAAGAGCACTACCCGCGCTACGACGCGGCGCACGGGACGCCGGACCCAATGGCGCGGCGTCTGCTGACGCTCAAAGCGCCGAAGGGCGGTGCGCGGTTCGAGCAGACGGACTACGGGCACCCGGGACGGTTCAACGCGTGGGAGCCGCGCGGCATCGATGCCGGGCTACAGGCGCGGACGAACGAGCTGCGCGCCGTCTGCGAGGCGCTTGCGCCACTGCTGAGGTGAGCACGCGTCCTTGGGATCAGGGCAGCGCGGAGAGATCGGCGGCGGTTGCCGGAGGCACGTCGATCTTGAGGCGCTGGACGAAGCCAGATGCGTCGGCGACGTACAGAACGTTGGCGCCGGGCGCGACGGCGATGCCGATGGGGCGCGTCCCCTTCAATGTCGGCGGGAAGACGTAGACACCGCGCTGCTTGCCGGCCGTGTCGTAGGCGACGATGCGCTCGTTGAGCGGGTCGGTGACGAGCACCAGCCGGCCGAACAGTGCCAGCCTGGGTAGCTGGCCGCCGCTGCCGCCGACGCCGCGGAACGCGCGGCCGGCCGCGCCGTCCGGCGAGCGGACGATCTTCTGCTTCTCGAAATCGATGATGTAGAAGACGCCGCCGTCGCTTACGACGACATCGGACGGCTGCGTCGCGCGGACGGGCGCTTCGGGCGCCGAGATCGGCAGCACATCCACGGGACCGCCCGCGAGCGGCACTCTGTACACGATGCCTCCCGCCGGCGAGGCGACGTACGCCATATTGTGCTGCGCGTCCACACCGACGCCAAACGCGCTGGCGAACGCGGCGTCGAACCGTCTTACGACCTCGCCAAAAGACGTCACCAGCAGCAGCGACCGTGAGGCGCCGTCGACGACGACGATCTCGCCCGAGGCGGTGACGCCGACGTCGGTGATCTGCTTGACGTCAAGCGTGAAGGAGCGAAGCGCGGCGCCGTCGGGTCCGATCAGCACGATGCGATTCCCGCCGCCGGCCACGACGGCGCCGTCGGGCATGACAGCCACGCCCACCGGTTCGCTGAGCCCGTCGAACTTGCGTGCGGTGGCGCCCCAGGGACCCGCGTCCGGCGTTATCGTGACTGACGCGGTCGCGCGGACAGCCCCTTCGGGCACGCGAAACTCGCTGCCGTCCGCTCGCGTCCAATCTTCACCGGGGCGCCGCAGCAGGAGCGACCAATCCGGCGGGCCGACGGCGAGGTATTGAATCGCGACCGTGTGAGGTCCGGGCGCGACTTCTAGCGTCGCTTCGACGCGGCGGCGCGGGTGGCCGCCGCCGTTGTCGATCACCAGCTCGTCGTCCACGAAGAGCTGTGATGACGCGCTGCCGTCGAGCGCCAGCCCATAGCTACCGCCGGACGGCGCGTCGAAGATGCCGCGGTACTCGATGGCAGCACCCGTGTTGATAGCGGGCGCGGGGACGGCAAACGGAAACCTTGCCACCGCCACCGGATCGCCGGAGAAATCGCGAGCGGCGCGATAGGCGACCTGGAAGCCGCCGCTGCCGGTACTCGTACCGTACAGCACGTCCGCCGCGTCTGGCGCGTTGAGAAGCGACCCGGCGCCGATCGCGAGCTGCATCTTCACACGGCCGGGCGTGGTGATGCGTGCGCCGATGCGGATGCGGTGCTCGCCGATGGAGAGGGGACCCAAGATGACGTCGCCACCACTCGCGAGCAGCGGCGCGGGCTTGCCGTCGACTTCGATCGATGCGCCGGCGCCAGGCACGGTCAGCGTGGCGGACGTATCGCCAGGGGAGGTGCTCACCCAGAGATAGCCGTCCCACGTGGCGTCAATGGGGCCGCGCGCGAGGTCGCCGGCCGTCCACTCGCGATCGAGGGGCGCGCGAGCGGACGGTGCCGGCGCTTCGTTCGCCGACGCGTGCGTGAGCGTGAGATCGTGCGCGGCCATCACATCCGACGCCGGGATCGTGACGCGAATGAACCGGGCGCGACCGAACGGGTCGACCTCGCCGGCGCGCCGCAGGTTCGGATAGAGGCGGCGCAGTGTGTCGATGATGGCGGACTGGTTCTCTTCGAGGATGATCAGCGCGTCTTTGTCGCGGCGCGCAAAGACGATGTCGTACGCCGGTGTGTACGGCGCGTACTGCTTGCCGTGACCGAGAATCCGTACCGCGTGGGCCGAGTAGAACGGCTGCGACACGTACACGTGGCGGCTGCCCGCCTCGCTCGCGACGATCTCGCCGACCCGGGCGTAGACCGGTGTGAATCCGTCGTAGACGTCTTTGTTGTGCGCTTGCTGACGGAAGAGTTCATCGTAGTTGAGCGCCGTGCTTCCCGCGACAAGCGCCAAGGCCAGGGCGCAGAAGGCCACGAGGCCATTCCGCGTCGATGAGAACGGGCGGTAGACGCTGGCGACGGCGAGCCCGACGAGGAGAAAGAGCGGCGGGATCGCGCCGATGTCGCGGATACCGCTGGGATTTTCGATCCTGAGGGTGAGCGCGCCGGGCACGAGCGACAGGGCGAACCACGGCGCGATGGAGCCGCGCCGCCAGTTGCGCAGCGACCAGACGCTGACGGCAAGGCCGAGGACGAACAGCGCGGCTGTCACGTCATCGAGCATCGGGGCGCCGGGAAGGTTGTGGCGTCCGTTGACATCGCCAGCGACGTTCATCATCTTCACGCTCGCGCGGATGTTGTGGCGCAGGGGGTCGTAGCTGTCCTCGCGGTCGATCTCCTTGAAGACGTTGACCTCGCGCGTACGCTGGAGGAAGCGATCCTGGTTGTGGAGCGCGAAGTTCGCGAGGGGAGCGACGACGGCGGCGAACGCCAGCATGCAGAGGGCGATCCCGGCGATGTTCGCGCGGATCAGGCGCCACTGCGTCGCGGCAACGTAGACGAGCAGCAGCGCCGCGACGATCGGCACCATGCGGAAGGCGATGTACGTGTACAGCCCCGCGGCCAGGGCGGCGCCGGCGAGCGCGAACGAGGCGCGGCTCTTCTTCTCGATGCCGCGCATGAGGAAATAGATCGCGAGGATCTCGAGCACCGGCTGGACCGACGCTTCCCAGGAGATACGGCTGAACGTCACGGCCCAGCGCGATGCGGCCAGCAGAGCCGTCGCGACCAGGGCAGGCACCGCCCCGACGAGGTGGCGCGCGAGCGGGTAGAACGCCACGACGGCGGCGAGCCCCGCCAACGCAGGCACCACGCGGATGGCGAAGATGGTGAACCCGAACACCTTGAATGAGCCGGCGAGCAAGTAGAGATAGAGCGTCGAGCGGCCGAATACCGTGTCAAACCAGATGCGCGTATGGTCGCCGTCGATGAGTGACAGCGCGTCGTTCGCGTTCACGCCTTCGTCGGACCAGAGGCCGGGAGGGAACGAGAGCAGGTGCCAGAAGCGGAAGAAGATCGCCAGAACGAACACAGCCGCGACCAGCATGATCTCGGTGCGGGGCGGCAGCTCGTACGCGGGCGCCGGCGTGGCGGCGCGGCGGTCGCGGCGCGACTGGAGCAGGGCGGCGGCACCGAGCATCGCTACGGCGATGATGAAGCCAAACGACGAGTGCGGTACGACATCGTTGTACTTCGTGAAGGAGAGTTGTGCCGCGAGGACGACGGCGACGGCACCGACGGCCAGCAGCTCAGGCGCGCGAGCGCGGAGCAGCGAACGCAGCGGCGCGCCACCGCGGCGCACCTCGGTGGCGCCCTCGCCGGCAAGTGGTCCGTTGTGTCGGCTCGAATCCATAGCCCCCCGGCCAGCCACGGCGTCCCGCGAGTCGAGCCGATTATACGATGTGCCGGCGCGAGGGCGAGCGAGTCAAGACGCCGTGCCGTCGATGCCGGCGATAGCGTCGGCCGGTACGTCGCGCTGTTGGAGAAGCCACAGACGGAAGTAGCGGCCGCGCTGGGCAAGAAGCTCGTCGTGCGTTCCCTGCTCGACGATCTCTCCGTGGTGGAGCACGATGATCCGGTCGGCGCTGCGGACGGTAGCGAGCCGGTGGGCGATGATGATGCTCGTGCGGCGGGCGGTGAGGCGATCGAGGCTTTCCTGTATGAGCGCTTCGGTCTCCGAATCGATGTTCGCCGTCGCTTCATCGAGCACCAGCATCACTTCGGGGTCGAATGCGACGGAGCGCGCAAACGCCAGGAGTTGTTTCTGGCCGGTGCTGAGATTCGCGCCGCGCTCGACGAGCCGATGCTGGTACTTGTCCGGCAGCTCGTTGATGAAACGATCGGCGCCGACAAGCGTCGCCGCGGCACGTACCTGCGGTGGCGAGATCGACTCGTCGCGCAGGCGGATGTTCTCCTCGATGGTGCCCGTGAAGATGAAGGGGTCCTGCAGCACCAGACCGATGTGCTTGCGAACATGGTGCTGCTTCGCCTTCGCGATGTCGTAGCCGTCGAGGAGGATGCGTCCGTGCTGGATGTCATAGAACCGCAGTAGCAGGTTGATCAGGCTGGTCTTACCGGCGCCCGTTGCGCCGACGAACGCCACACGCTCGCCGGGCGCGATCGCGAAGCTGACGTCCTTCAGGACCCACGTCCCCGGGGTATAGGCGAACGAGACATGGTCGAACTCGACGGCGCCGGCGATCTTCTCGGGCAGGTCGAGCGCCCGCTCGTCGTCCTGGACACCTTCCGGCTCGTCGAGCAGCGTAAAGATGCGTTCGAGCGCGGCCATCGCGGACTGGAGGATGTTGAAGCGATCGGCGATCTCGCGCACGGGGTTGTAGTACATGTTCACGAGCTGGAGGAAGGCGACGAAGCGGCCGACCGACAGGGTCTCGTCCAGGACCATGCGGCCGCCGATGACGATGACGAGCCCGGTGGTAATTGCGGAGACCATCGCGACGACAGGCTCAAAGAGCGCGAATGAGTGCACGACCTCCATGTTCGCGTCGAGGAGGTGCGCGCTGTGTTCGCGGAACTCCTGGTTGTCGCGCTTCTGGCGGCCGAAGAGCTGCACGAGCATCATGCCGCTGATATGTTCCGCCGTGAACGCGTTCAGCCGGGCCACGTGCAACCGCTGCTTGCGGAACGAGTTGCGCATGACGACCGCGAACCAGCGCATGATGACGGCGAGTATCGGCATGATGACGAACGTCAGGAGCGCAAGCTTCCAGTTGATCCAGAGCAGCGCCGCCGCAACGCCAACGATGATGAACAGGTCGGCGATGATGGTCAACGCACCCGCAGTGAGGAGCTCGTTGAGCGCGGCGATGTCGTTGGTGAGCCGGGTGACGAGGCGACCGACGGGGTTGCCGTCGTAGAAGGCGATCGACATGCGTTGGAGGTGGCGGAAGAGCTGGAGGCGCAGGTCGTTCATCACCTTCTGCGCGACGACGACCATCTGCAACGCCTGGACGTAGCGGAACACGAAGCCCAACAGGAGGACTCCGGCGTAGAGGCCAGCGATCCACGGCAGATCGTCCGTGGTGCCCCTGGCGATGTCACGGTCGATCGCCTGCTGCACGAGAAACGGCTGGGCGAGGGTCAGCGCGGTCGTGGCAAGGAGCAGGGCGAGCGCGACGGCGACGCGCCACGCGTACGGCCGCATGTAGGGAACAAAGCGGCCGACGAGGCGCGAGTCGTACGCCTTGCCGATAGCGTCGTCGTCCTCGTGGTAGCCGGCGCCCATTACGGCTCGCCTGCTTCCGTTGAGTCATCGTCGCCGAGCTGTTGCTCGAGACGCTGACGGCGATCGAGCTGCGCGTACGATCCGTCGCGTGCGACGAG
>JBBTPG010000015.1:5886-8691 GCA_038066315.1 Chloroflexota bacterium
CCGCCGGACAGCGAGACGCCGCGTTCGCCGACCATGGTCTGCATGCCGTGGGGGAGCTGCGGCAGGTCGTTCGAGAGCTGGGAGAGCTGCACGGCCCTGGCGACGCGCGCCGCGTCGGTGTCGCCGCCCCAGGCAACGTTCCCTTCGAGGGTGGTCGAGAACAGGAAGGACTCCTGAGGCACGAACGCGACCGACCGGTGCAGTTGCGCGAGCGGGATCTCGCGGACGTCGTGGCCGTCGATCGCGACGCGGCCGGCGCGGACGTCGTAGACGCGGACGATGAGGTTGACGAGTGTCGTCTTGCCGGCGCCCGTCGGGCCGACGATGGCCAGCGTGGCGCCGGCCGGTATATCGATTGTGATGTCGTGGAGCACCGGGCGGTTGAAGTAGCCGAAACTTACGTTCTCAAAACGGATGCCACCGCGGATCTGCGGCAGGGGGTTCACGCCAGGCGCATCAGCGATGGCGGGCTTGCGTCCGAGCACTTCTTCGACGCGCTCCATGGAAGCGGCGGCCTGCTGGTACAGGTTGAGGGTCCAGCCGAGGTTCACCATCGGCATCGAAAGAAGGACGATGTAGAAGTTGAACTTCACGAAGTCGCCCAGCGTGATGGCGCCGGACTTCACGTCGAGCGCGCCGACGTAGAGGACGATGACCGTGCTGAAGCCGATGAGGACGATCAGTAATGGATTCAGGGCCATCGCGAGCCGCGCCAGGTCGACGTTCGCCCGCTCGAAGTCGTCAGCCTGGCGCTGAAAGGCGGCGGCCTCGTTGTCCTCCTGAACGTACGCCTTGATGACGCGCGCGCCGGAGAAGTTCTCCTGGACGAACGTAGTCAGACCGCCGAACTGCGTTTGCACGGCGTGGTAGCGCCTCTCAATGATGCGACCTATCCATACGAAGAGCAGCGTCATGAACGGAAGCGGCAGCGTCGCGAGCAACGCAAGCTTCACATCGATGGTGAGCATAACGGCAAGCCCGGCGGTGAACAGCAGCACGGAGCGGAAGAGGTCCATGAGCCCCGGTCCCAGGAACTCGCGGATGGTGGTGACGTCGTTGGAGACGCGGGCCATCAGATCGCCCGTCTGGTGATCCTGGAAGAATTTCTGGTCGAGCGACTGCATGTGTGCATAGACATCGTTTCGCAGGTCGTACTCCATCTTGCGGGAAGATCCGCTCACGTAGACGCGCGTAATGAAGCGGAGACCGCTATCGACCGACTGGATGCCGACCGTCAGCGCGGCGAACAGGAGCAGCTTGCCGGGAGAGTGGTCGGTGCGGAAGCTGTCGATGGCGCGGCCCAGCACGTACGGCGCCATGATGCTCGCACTGGAGGCGACCGCCAGCGACAGGAGGCCTATCGACATGCGGAGCCGATACCGGAGGATGTACGGCCAGAGCCGGGATGCGAAGATCACGCGAGGCCTTTTGACAATTGTGTACGGGCGCTCGTTATTTTAGGTGACGCTAAGGATGCGGAGTAGAGTACAATCCTGTCATCCCAACACGCGAAGCAGGAATCGTGAGGATGACTTCACGTATCTCTTGACACAGCACGCGGTTTGGGAGATTGTAGTGCCACTCGCGGGTTGGAGCAGACGCTTTCTCTTGAAGGGAGACACGAGAAATGGCCGGTAGCTACTGGGACAAGATCACCACACAGCAGGTTTCGCGCAGGCGCGTGCTGCAGACGACGGGCGTCGCGGGCGCCGCGGCCGGCGCTGTGTGGCTGGTCGGCTGCGGGGGCGGCAGCACCGCAGACAAGACGCCGGGCACCGGAAAGACGCCAGGCGCGACGTCGCAGGCGACGAAGGCGGTGGCGGGCACGCCCAAGCGCGGCGGCCGCTACCAGATCGGCAGCACCGCGGACTTCGACACGTTCGACCCGTACATCGGCATCGCGGCTTCGGTGGGCTACTTCCCGCGGCTGTACAACGTGCTGGTGAACTTCTCGGCGCTGGACGGGAAGTTCCGGTTCGACGACCTGTCGACCGGCTTCGAGCAGCCAGACGCCCAGACGTACGTGTTCAAGATCCGGCCGGGTGTGAAGGTGGGTCCGAACCCGCTGGGCGTTCCGGAGCGCGCTCTCGACGCGAGCGACATCGTGACGAGCTACGAGCGGATCAAGTCGCTGCCGCAGTCGAACGCATTCGCGTTCATCGGCAAGTGGCTGGAGTCGCAGACGGCATCGGCGGACGGCGGGACCTACACGCTGAAGACGCCGAAGCCGTACGCGTTCTTCCGCGACCGCATCGGCAGCCCGCTCAACACGATCGTCCCGAAGGAAGCGCTGTCGGACGCGGTGATCGGGAAGCTGAAGCAGCAGGCGGCGGGCGCAGGCGCGTACGTCCTGAAGAGCTACACCGAGGGGCAAGGCGCCTCGATGGACCGCAACCCGAACTACTATCGCAAGGACGAGAAGAACAACAACGAGGCAGTTCCGTACGTGGACGGCCTGGACGTGAAGATCATCACGGACCGTTCGGCGATCCGGACGGCGTTCCAGTCCGGCCAGCTCGATGTGTACACGGCGAGCAACGTCGACGAGGCGAACCAGCTCAAGAGCGGCGGCGACTACTCCATCGTCAAGAGTCCGGTGAACACGTTCATCGCGTTCACGATGAACCCGACGAAGGATCCGTGGAAGGACGACCGCATTCGCCAGGCCGCCCAGTATGCGCTGAACCGGCAGGATTACATCGACCGCGTGTATAAGGGTGAGGCGAAGGCCAACGGCTTGGTGCACTGGCCGCTGGGCGACCTCGCGTTCTCTGACGACGAGCTGAAGAAGTACCAGCCGTACGA
>JBBTPG010000015.1:8791-11860 GCA_038066315.1 Chloroflexota bacterium
ATCGACGACGTCAAGTCGAAGACGAACCACGAAGAGTTCGTGAAGGCGGTCCGCGACCTGCAGATCATGATCTACGACAAGGGCGCGACCTTCATCCCGATCGTCAGCCCGTACTCGTTCACGCTGTACCAGTCGCGCGTGAAGGCGATCCCGGAGGGCATCGGCGCGAGCGCGCTGTACGTGAACACGTTCTATCTCGATAAGGCGTAAGGATGCAGACGTTCATCATCCGGCGGATGCTCAGCGGGATCGTCATCCTGTTCGTACTCTCGGTGGCGGTGTTCTTGCTGCTGCGCATCGTGCCGGGCGATCCGGCGATCCGCATCTGCCAGCTGAACTGTACGAAGGCGCAGATCGACCAGATCCACAGGGACCTGGGTCTCGACAAGCCGTACTTTCCGGTATCGCTGGACTTCACGGATCCGAAGGTCGTCTCGTTCAGCGGAGACAGCCAGTATGGGACGTACATCACGAACCTGATGACCGGCGACCTCGGGACGTCGAACTTCAACCACAAACCGGTGGCGCCGCAGGTCATCGACCGGATGCCGGTGACCCTGGAGATCATGGCGCTCACGCTGATCTTCACGCTCGTGGTTGGCATCCCGTTCGGCGTTGTGTCCGCGGTGTTCCGCAACTCGCCTGCGGACTTGTTTGTGCGCTCCACGTCGGTGCTGGGCCTGGCTATCCCGAGTTTCTGGATTGCGACGCTGGTGTTGGTGTTCCCTTCGGAGCTGTGGGGCTACGCACCCGTCATCGGCAGGAAGATCTCGCTGTTCCAGGATCCCGTGGGGAACTTCAAGCAAGTGGCGCCGGCCGCCGCGGTGCTCGCGCTGGGCTCCGCCGCCGGCATCATGCGGCTCACGCGATCGTCGCTGCTGGAAGTGATGCGGCAGGATTACATGCGTACGGCTCGTGCCAAGGGCCTCCGGGAAGGCTCGGTGATTATCCGGCATGGGCTCAAGAACTCGATGATCCCGGTGATCACCGTGCTGGGTCTGCAGATCTCCGGTCTCCTGGGCGGGGCGATCATCGTCGAGACGATCTTTACACTTCCGGGCCTGGGCCTCTTCACGCTGCAGTCGCTCGCCATCAAGGATTACGACGTTGTGCAGACGATGACGCTGTACGCGGGTGTCACCGTGGTCGTCATCAACCTCATGGTTGATGTCAGTTACGCCTGGCTCGACCCCAGGATCCGCTACTCATGAGGGTGCACCGTGGGTGAGAACATCGCTGTCCAGTCGCCGCCTGTTCTGGTCGACGTCGGTATCGCCGCAAGGGGTCCTGGTGCTGGCGCGCGCCTGCGGAAGCTCGGCACGCTGTTGCGGCAGAACCCGCTGGGTGGATTCGGGCTGCTCATCATCGGCGTCTTCGTCATACTCGCGGTGTTTGCGCCGTTCATTGCGCCGTACAGCCCGACCGACTTCCGTGCAGGAAACCCCGATGAAGGACTGTCGGCCTCGCACATTTTCGGAACCGAGCGGGTGGGCCGCGACATCTTCTCGCGCTTCGTGTACGGCGGCCGCGTCTCACTGTCCGTTGCGGTCATCTCGGTCGTGGGGGGCGCGTCGGTCGGAATGTTGATCGGGATCGTGTCCGGCTACTTCGGAGGCGCCATCGACTCCGTTATCCAGCGCACGGTCGACACGGCGATCGCGTTTCCAGCGCTGTTGCTGCTCCTGATCATCACGCAGCTTCTCGGGCCTTCCTTCCGGACGATCGTGTTCGCGCTCACACTCGCGGTGATCCCCGGCGTTACGCGCGTCGTACGCGGAGCGGTGTTATCGGAGAAGAACAACCAGTACATCGAAGCGGCCCGTGCGAGCGGCGCATGGTCGCCACGCATCATCCTGCGCCACATCCTGCCGAACGTCGTGGCCCTCGGGATCATCGTGATGACGACGCTGCTGGGCGGGATCATCCTCGCCGAGGCCGCGCTCTCGTTCCTCGGGCTCGGCATCCCGGAGGCCGCATCGTGGGGACGTGACGTGAGCGACGCGCGCAACAACTTCCCCTATCACATCCCGTCCGCCATCTTCCCCGGAACGGCGATCACGCTGACGGTGCTGGGATTCAACTTGCTGGGCGACTCGATTCGCGACATCGCCGATCCGAGGCTGCGCGGCAGCCGCTGAGCCAGCGCATACGGCGCATGATCGAGGCCGGCCACGCGGCCGGCGTCTCCGCTTGTTCCGCACATTCGACAAGGCCGCACCGCACGTGAAGTCTAATTCGCGATACGTGCGTCATTCTTGACGGTGGCGCGAGCGTGCCGTAGCGTTTGCCGGAACGCGCACGTCCTCTAGAAGGAGCCGGCATGACGGAACCCATCTCGCGCTACTACTGGTCGCAGCGGTTGAAACTGCATTACGTCGTCTGGGGAGACGAGGCCAACCCGCCGCTGATGCTGATCCACGGCAATCGCGACCACGCGCGGACGTGGGATCAGGTCGCCGTGCAGCTCAAGCAGGAGTATTGCGTGTACGCGGTGGACCTGCGGGGCCACGGCGACAGCCAGTGGTCCGTCGGCAGCCAGTACAGCCTGCCGGAGTTCGTGCTGGACGTGGCGATGCTGGGGCGTGAGCTGAACCGCAACCCGCTGACGGTCATCGGCCACTCGCTCGGCGGCGCGGTGGCGCTCGAGTACACGGGCGTGTTCCCGCAATTCGTGAAGAAGGTAGTGGCGGTCGAGGGCCTCGGGCCGCCCGTGCGCGAGCCCGTAGCCGCCTCGTCACGCATGCGCTCGTGGATCGCGCAGATGCAGGAGTTCGATACGCGGAAGCCGCGGCGATACGCCGCGCTGGCGGACGCGACGAAGCGAATGCTGGAGGAGAACCCGCACCTGACCGGCGACATGGCGCGCCATCTCACGCTGCACGGCATGCGGCCGAATGACGACGGGACGCTGACCTGGAAGTTTGACAACTACGTGCGGCTGCACTCGCCGTACGAATTCAATATCGCGGAGGCGCGCGAGATCTGGAACCAGATCCGCTGCCCGACCCTGCTCATCCGCGGCTCCGAGAGCTGGGCGTCGGACCCGGAACAGGACGGCAAGGCGACGGC
>JBBTPG010000015.1:11960-16181 GCA_038066315.1 Chloroflexota bacterium
TCTCCTGCGGCGACTCTTCGACCGCCCTAAGCCAGGGCCGGCGACGGCCGCGGCGCATCCGCCCGCGGCTGCTAATCGCGCAGCAGCGATACCGCGCTCTGCGCTGCTTCCAGGAAGATGGGCAGGTCCGAGGCGTCGTCGAGCGCTTCGGCGAAGAGCGACGCATCGTCCGTCGGCACCTGCGCGACCGTCCGATGGACCGAATCGTCCGGCCACTCCTCGCGCACGTGCATGTGGCTGCTCTCCGGGTGCGTCTGGATCACGAACTCCGCCTCGGACGTGCGGACCTTTACTTCGCTGAGCCGCGCACGTCGTTGATCGCCGGGTGACAAGGTCAGTGTGACGCCGCGGGTACCGTCATACAGCGTCGCAGCGATCGTGTTGCCGTCGCGGCTCACCTCCGCGAGGGAGAGCCCGAGGCGCGAGACGAACCAGCCGGCCATGAGCAGCATCTCGCTCGAGAGCCCCGCGCCGCCGCTGATCTCGATGCCCTGGAGCTGCGACAAGCGGTGCTGACCGTCATCCCCATCGAAGAACTGGGCGACGAGAGATCGCCACACCTCGAGACGCCGCCACGCGAGATCGCAGATCGCGACGTCGTGACGCCGATGCGCGTTGAGCGCAGCACGGAGCGCCGACGCGATGTCCGGGGCATCGGACGAATCGACGAAGACGGTCTCGGCGCCCTCGATCAACTCCGAGACGAGGCGAGAGTCGAGTTCGATGGGGCCGATCACCCAGACCGAGAGCGGCAGCTCCGGCACCAGCAGCGCGAGCACCGTGGACGCGAGGGCAAGCTCGTCGGCGGGGCCGGCTTTCAGGACGACTTCCTCAGAGCAGACGTGGCGGCCGCCGGTCGAGGTGCGCCAGCAGTGTGCGGAGATCGACGCTTCGAGGCCCTGACGCTCGGGCGACGTGACCGCGAGCACGCCGCGGCAGGGATGGCGCTGCGGCAGCGATTCCATGACGCGCTCGAAGCGCTCGACGGTCCAGGTCTCGGGGCCGACGCCGACGAAGTTGAGGACGCGGAGGCGGATCGACGACTCGTCGGCGCCGCCGGCGGACGTCGTCTCGCGCCAGATGCGCGTAAACTCCTGTTCAATCGCCGCTGGAGAGATCGCGATCGGGCGGTCTTCGAGCTGCTCGATGCCTGTTACATCCTGTGCCATTCGCGTCCGTCCCGTTCGATGAGCTCGCGTGCGGCGTCCGGGCCCCAGCTGCCGGCTTCGTACTGCTTGAGAGGCGACGCGCCGTCCGCCCAGGCATCGAGCACGGGCGTCAGGATCTCCCACGCCGCCTCGACGCCGTCCCAGCGGGTGAAGAGCGTGGAGTCGCCGAGCATCGCGTCGAGGAGCAGGCGCTCGTAGGCCTCTGGCGGATCGACGCCGAACGAGCTGCCGTAGCGGAAATCCATGTTCACAGGACGGACGTCGGAGCGCGTGCCCGGTACCTTGGCGCCGAGTCGAAGCGAGATACCCTCGTCCGGCTGGATGCGCAGGACGAGGAGGTTGGGCGCCGGGTTGTCGCCGCCCATCTGCCGGAAGAGCTGCAGCGGCGCGGTCTTGAAGGTGATTGCGACTTCGGTGGCGCGCTTGGGGAGGCGCTTTCCGACGCGCAGGTAGAAGGGCACGCCGGACCAGCGCCAGTTCTCGACCTCGACGCGCATGGCAGTGTACGTCTCGGTGCGCGAGTCAGGCGCGACTCCTTGTTCTTCGCGGTAGCCGGGCACCATCTCGCCGAGAATGGCGCCCGCGGCGTACTGGCCGCGGACCGTGTCGCGACCGACGTCCTCGATCGCCTTGATCGCGTGAAAGACCTTCGCCTTCTCGTCGCGCACGGCGTCGCCCTGGACGGAAGCGATCGGCTCCATGGCGACGAGGGCGAGCACCTGCATGAGGTGGTTCTGCACCATGTCGCGCAGGGCGCCTGACTCCTCATAGTAGCCGCCTCGGCCTTCGACGCCGACGGTTTCGGCCACGGACACCTGCACGTTGTCGACGTAGCGGCGGTTCCAGATCGGCTCGAAGATGCCGTTGCCGAACCGAAAGACCATGATGTTCTGCACGGTCTCTTTACCGAGGTAGTGGTCGATGCGGTAGATGTAGCGCTCGCGAAACACCTGGCCGATGGACTGATCGAGCGCGCGGGCGGACGCGAGGTCGCGGCCGAACGGCTTTTCGACGACGAGGCGCGTCCATGCGCCGGCCTGCGGCGCGGCGAGCCGGGCTTCGCCGAGGCGCTGGGCGATGGTCGCGTAGGCGTCGGGCGGCGTCGCGAGGTAGAAGAGGCGGTTGCCGCCGGCGCCGTGGGCGTGATCTTGCTTTCCGAGGCGTTCGCCGAGGCGCGTGTACGCCGCGAGGTCGTCGAACTTGCCGGAAACGTAGTGCAGGTCGCGGGCAAAGCTGTCCCAGAGCTCGTCCTGGAGCGGCTCACGCGAGAACTTCGCGACGGCCTCCTTCATCTCGGCGCGGAACTGCTCATCGGTCTTCTCGCGGCGGGCGAAGCCAACGACGGAGAAGCCGCCGGGCAGAAGGCGCCCGCGGGCGAGGTTGTAGAGCGCTGGCATGAGCTTGCGCGCCGTCAGGTCGCCCGTGGCGCCGAAGACCACGACGGCGCATGCGTCCGGAGCGCGGTGGAGGCGCATGCCTGCTCGGAGCGGGTTGGCGGCAACGTCTGCCGTCATGATGTTGGCGGGTCCACAGACTTCACCGCGTGGCCGCCGAACTCGTTCCGCAGCGCAGCCTGCACCTTCGCGCTGAAGGACGACTGCTGGCGCGACGAGAAGCGCCGCATGAGGGAGAGCGTGATGATCGGGAGCGGGACATCCTGGTCGAGCGCCTCCTGCACGGTCCAACGGCCCTCGCCGGAGTCCTGCACGTAGCCCTCGATCGATTCGAGGCGCGCGTCGCGCTCGAAGGCCAGCTCGGCGAGGTCGAGGAGCCAGGAACGGACGACGGAGCCGCGGCGCCAGAGGCCGGCGATCTGGCGGAGGTCGAGGTCAAACTTCGAGCCGGCAAGGAGCTCGAAGCCTTCGCCGTAGGCGGCCATCATGCCGTACTCGATGCCGTTGTGGACCATCTTCGTGAAATGGCCGGCGCCGTTGGGGCCGACGTGCGCGTAGCCGTCGGGCGGCGCGAGTGTCTTCAACGCGGGCTCGATGTAGGCGAAGGCATCATTCGACGTGCCGACCATGAGGCAGAAGCCCTCTTTCAAGCCCCAGACGCCGCCGCTGGTGCCGGCGTCGACGTACTCGATGCCCCGCGTGCGCAGCTCGTCCGCCCGCCGCATGGAGTCGTGGTAGTTGGAGTTACCGCCATCGATGATGATGTCGCCCTTCGCGAGGAGCGGCGTGAGCTGGTCGACGGTCGACTGCGTGGGCGCGCCGGAGGGCACCATCATCCAGACGGCGCGGCGCTGGGGGAGCTTCGCGACAAGATCGGCGAGCGACGATGCAGCGACAGCACCCGCCTTCGCGGAGGCGGCGACGGCTTCGGCGTTCAGGTCGGAGACAACGACGCGGTGGCCGCCATCAAGGAGCCGCTGCGTCATGTTGGCGCCCATGCGGCCGAGGCCGATCATGCCGATGTCCATCGCCGGCTACCTTCCCGCTACGGCGCTTGCGGCCGCGACTGTCCGCACCGCCTCCGTCAGTTGCGCAAGCCCCGATTCAATATCGGCGCCGAGGTGGACGCGCGCGACGGGGCGGCCGTGGCTGACGAGCGACTGGAAGTCGCCGATGCTCTGCGCGCGCTTGAGCTGGCCGAACGTGGGCGTCCTCCCTGGTATCGTTATGTCTCGTATGTCTGATGCCGTGACCTGCAGGAACACGCCGCGCGGCGGGCCACCCTTGTGAAGCTGGCCCGTCGAGTGCAGGAAGCGCGGGCCGTAGCCGAGGGTCGTGGCGACGTGGCGCGCATCTCGCACGGCGGCGCGGATCTCGTCGAACGCCTGCTGGGTACGGGCGGTCGGCTGCACGTACGCGGTAGCGGCGAAGTAGTCGCCTTCGCCGATCGCCTCGAACAGCTCTTCGAGCACGCCACGGAGCGACGGCTGCGGGACGTCAGCCCCGCCCGCGATGACGGTGATGCTGGCATCACCGACGAACGGAGCGTCGAGCTTGCCGGACTCGCTGAACTCCTGGAGCACGCGGCTGGTGTTGTCCTTCGACTCCTGGACGTTCGGCTCGTCGAACGGATTGATGCCGAGGACGTGGCCGGCGAC
>JBBTPG010000015.1:16281-17589 GCA_038066315.1 Chloroflexota bacterium
ACCCAGAGGCCAAACGACGCGATGCGCGGCGAGACGATGAACGTGCACTTGTCGCAGCCACGGAGCGCGAGCTCGCCGAGCGCGGCGCCGAGGCGGAGCGCATCGCTGGCGTTCGCGTGCGCGTCGGCAGCCGCGGCGATGCCGCGGTCCAGCAGCTTCGCGACGTCGACGCCCGCCACGGCTGCGGGGACGAGGCCAAAGTAAGAAAGCACGGAGTAACGGCCGCCGATGTCGCCGGGGTTGGTGAAGATGTGGCGGAAGTTGTGCTCTCGCGCGAGGGCTTCGAGCGGCGTGGCGGCATCGGTGACGGCGACGAAGTTCTCGCCGGCGCGGCCGGGCTTCGCCTCCGCGACGAGCGCGTGGAAGTACGCGAAGAGCGAGAGGGCCTCGATGGTCGTGCCGGACTTCGACGAGACGAAGAAGAGCGTGCGCGCCGGGTCGATGTGTTCGCTGACGGCGAGGATCGCCGCCGGGTCGGTCGTGTCGAGGACGTGAAGCTTCGGCCACCCGTCGCGGACGTGATCGGCGATGCTCTGGCGCAGGACTTCGGGCGCGAGCGAGCTGCCGCCCATGCCGAGCAGCACAGCGTCGGTGAAGCCACCGGCCCTCACCTGCGCGGCGAACGCGTCGATCTGGCCGGCGCGATCGCGTATCCGGGACGCGACATCGAGCCAGCCGAGGCGGTTGGCGACGGAGCGCTGACGATCGGCATCGCCGCCCCAGAACGTCGCGTCGCGCCGCCAGATGCGATCCGAAGCGTGCCCGGCCACGAGCGACGAGATGCGCTCATCGACACGCGGCTGGTACGCGCCGAGCGCGATCCTCATGCCACGCGCGCTTTCGCCTTGATCTGATCGGCCTTCTGGGCGGCCGTCTCCTCGATCTCGTGGAACGACTTTGAGAACGCTGCGACGCCGTCGCGCTGCAGCTCGTCGGTGACCTCGTCGATCGAGACGCCGGCGGCGGCGAGGTCGCGCATCACGGCGTGCGCTTCCGTCACGCCTTCGTCGATGGTGCGGCGGACGACGCCGTGGCCGCGGAAGGCGTCGATGGTCGCGGGCGGCATGGTATTCACGGTATCGGGGCCGATCAGCTCCTGAACGTAGAGAATGTCGCTGTAGGCCTTGTTCTTGGTGCCGGTGCTGGCCCAGAGCGGGCGCTGCGTGCGGGCGCCCGCGGACTGGAGCTTCTTGAATCGCTCGCTGCCGAAGATAACGAGGAAGCGCTCGTAGGTGATCTTCGCGTTCGCGACGGCGGCCTTACCGAGCAGCGACTGCAGCTTGGTACGCTCCGCATCGGTCTTCGCCT
>JBBTPG010000016.1:0-10112 GCA_038066315.1 Chloroflexota bacterium
CGAGATGCTTCGATCGCTGCCCTTCGAACAGCCAGCCGTGGTTGATCGTGCGGGCCAGCTCGTCGAGCGTTCCAGCGTAGTCCTCGTAGTAGCCGTCATGGTCGTGGCCGGCCATGGCGTGGACCACGTGATGGAAGTCGTCGGCCCAGACCGCGTCGAATCCGAAGCCGCCGGTCGCGGCCGGCCGCACGTAGCGCGTGTCGTTCTCGTACGTCTCGGCGATCATGACGATCTGGCGATGCGGCGGGACGCTGGCGCGCGCTGACGTCGCCAGCTCTTCGAGGATGTGGCGCTCCGACTCGTCGAAGATCGTGAAGGCCGCGTCGATGCGCAGGCCGTCGATGTGGAACTCGTTAAGCCAGTAGCAGGCATTGTCGATGAAGAACCGCCGCACCATCGCGCTGTTCGGTCCGTCGTAATTGATCGCATCGCCCCAGCGCGTCTTGTGACGGCTGGTGAAGTAGTCGCGCGCGAACCGCGGAAGGTAGTTGCCGTCCGGCCCCAGGTGGTTGTAGACGACGTCGAGGATGACCCCAAGCCCTCGCTGGTGCGCGGCGTCGACGAGGCGCTTCAGCGCCGCCGGCCCGCCGTAGACGTGCGACGGCGCGAAGAGGTCGACGCCGTCGTAGCCCCAGTTGCGCGCGCCGGGAAACTCGGCGATCGGCATCAGCTCGATCGCCGTGACGCCGAGCTCCGCGATCGCGTCGAGCTGGCCGATCAGCGCGTCGAACGTGCCCTCGGGCGTATACGTGCCGGCGTGCAGCTCGTAGATGGCCAGGCCTTGCGCCGTCAGGCCGCGCCATCCGCCGTCGTGCCAGCTGTAATCGGCCGCGTGGATGACCTCGGACGGGCCGTGCGGTCCGTCGGGCTGGCTCCGCGAGTACGGGTCCGGATAGCCCCAGCGGTCGTCGATGCGGTAGCGGTACCGCGTCCCCGCACCGATGCCCGCCACGCGGCCGGACCAGACGCCGTCGCTGTCGCGGGCGAGCGGCATGTGCGTCCTGCCTTCGATCTCGACGGCGATGCTGCGAGCCTCCGGCGCCCACACGCGGAACTCGACGCCGCCCGCGACGACGGTCGCGCCCATCGGCGGGCGGCTCGGGCTGGACGGTGTTGGCGATGGCATTGCTGACGCAGTGTATCGGGCACCGCGGGCAAGGAGCCTGTACTCAGGCGACGATCAGCGGGATGCGCATCTCGTCAGGCAGAAGCCCGCCATGAAAGCCGATCATCGGCGAGTCCGGGCGATGGAGTATGGCGTCGGACGTCGCGCTGACCGCCATGAAGTCGCCGAGGCGGCGTCGCGTCTCGGGCGAGAGCGCATCCGGCCCGAGAAGGCGCAGCGCCTCGACCTCGTCGATCGTCAACAGCGCGTGCGTGTCGCCGAAGCGATCGCGGAAGGCGGCGGCGAAGCGGTCGGCGCGGCCTTCGCGCGCGTAGAAGGACGGGACGCGCGGCTCGCCGGATGGCGGCAGCCTGAGCAGGCGCATCAGCGGATCGCCCTCCTTGATCTCGTGCTGGTCGCGCTTTGCGACGCGCGTCAACCCGTGGTCGGCGCTGACGACGACGCGCGCCCGGCCCTCGACCTGCCCTGCGAGGCTCGCGACCGCGCGTTCGACCATCACGAGCGTCTTGGTCACCGCGTCCGCGTGTGGCCCGTGCTCGTGCTCTGCCGCGTCGATGAACGGCACGTAGAGGTACGTGTAGGTCGGCGCGCGGGAGGCCGCGATGCGCGCGACGATCGCCTCGGCGGCGGCGGACAGATGTTCGTACGGGACCTGCGGCTCGCCGTCGCTGAAATAGTTGGAGTAGGTCGAGCCTGTGATGAACGCCGGCATGTAGCACAGCGGCTCGTGCTTGAAGCGGGGCAGCCAGGAAGGCACGGGCAGGGCCTGCTCCGGCGTCACGCCCAGTTCGGCGAGCGGGCGCTTCGAGAAGCGCTCGATGAACGGCAGGATCGTCGCGATGAGATTGTGGTCGGGCAGATAGGTAAACCATCCCGGTACGGCGTGCGCGGCCGGCCAGCGTCCCGTCGCAATCGACGTGATCGCGGGCGCGGTCGACGACGGGAAGACCGCCTGCATCTCCATCGCGACGTGCGGGCGAAAGAACGAGTCCTGCGGCAGGTGCTCGACGAGGTTCATGCCGAAGCCGTCGGCCATGACGAAGACGATGTGGTCGGCGCGGCCGATCGCGTCCGCGACCCGCTGTGCCGGCGGCGACAGCGCGATACCGGGCGCGCCGCACAGCGAGGCGATCGCGCGCGACAGGTCGACGGTGTTCGGCACGCCCGCGTCCGGACGGACGAGTGCGCCCGACTCGAACCAGGCCAGCAGCCGGTCGACGTCGCTCATCTACAGGGGCGCGCCCTTCATGCCCATGAGACCCTTCACGAACTGCACCTCGCCGAGGTGTTCGGATGTGTGGCCGATGGCGAAGAAGGCGATCATCTCCGCTTTCGACAGGACATCGACGCCCGGATACACGCCGGTGAAGAACGGCAGCTTCACCTCGGCCGCGGCTTCTTCGTCGCTGATCGAGTCGACGTAGGCGATCTCGCTCGCGCCCACGGCCTTCGCGTACGCGAGTAGCGCGTCGATGTCGAGGCGGAGTCCGCCGATCTGCTCGCGCGAGAGGCCGTTGCCGAATGGCGTCGCACCGGTATGCGCGACCGGCAGGCGCTCGGCCCAGCCCTGCGACGCAAACACGCTCGGTCGCTGCATGACCATGCCGTGGATCAGCTCGTCCTCGGCGCGGTACGCGTGCCAGATCGCGAAGATGATCGATGTATCGTGGCCTTCTGGCTGCCAGGCGAGCTGCTCCGGCGTCAGTCCTTGTACCAGCAACTCCGGGTACCAGTGCCAGAATGCGAGGTTCTTCTTGAGCGCGATGTCGATCGCCACAGGCAGCCTTCCTTTCAGCGCATACGTGGGCAAGCGTAGCGCACCGGCTGCCACCGGGGGAGCGGCCCCGCGCCTACTGGTAGACGAAGAGCGAAGGGCGAGGCCGTAGCTGCATAAGCTGTGCCTCCGTCAGCGGGTCGGGGTCGTGCTGCAGGAAGACCTTGATGCCGCCAAACGCCGCGTACGGGGCGGCGCCGTAGCGCGCGTACTTGGCTTCCTTGATGTCCGCCGGGCCGTAGCCGTCCATGTCGATGACGAGGTCGACGTCGTCGTGCCGCTCGATCGCGGCCGCGCCGGTGATCATCTCGGCCTGGAACTGGTGGACGATGAGCATCTTCTTTGGCAGATGGCGCTGCGCCGTGAGCGCCGCGAGATACCACTGCACGGCGTTGATGTCACTGGCGTCGATGCTGCCGATCGCGTCGCCCGGCTTGACGCTGCCGGCGAGTGCGAACTCGGGGTCGAGCGCGACGAAGACATCGGGCTCTTCGAGGTACGGCGCGATCTTCTGAACTTCGGCCAGCGCATTGCTGTGGCCGATCTGGAGATCGAGGATCAGCGCGAATCCTCGCCGGCGCGCCAGTTCGATGTACTGGCGGACCGTGCGGTCGTCGAGGTACTGAAGATAGAGGCCGTCACTCCTCGCCTGCGGCTGGGCGACGGCGTACACGAGGTGCAGCGCCGGCAGCACGGGCGTGCCGTCGCTCAGTGCCTCGAAGCGCGCGGCGCGCTCCGCGAGCAGGTCGGCGGCCTCGTCGGGGGCATGCTGCCCGAGGATGCCCATCGACGGCGTCCGCGGGCTGCCGTAATAGGTGACGATCGCATCGTGTGTGGCGGGGGACGGCGCGTTGGCGATGCCGTCCGGGACCATCGACCGGAGACCGCCGAGCCCGAACGCGTCGGCAAGCGTGAGCGACGGGCGGCCGGCGGCCGGCGCGCCGCTGTTGCCCGCGAAGCGCAGTGCGACGAACGCCGCGACGGCAACGAGCAGCCCGGCGATCAGCCCGTAAGCGAGCAGCCCGCCCAACGGCGTGGACGACGCGAGAGGGCGCCGGCTTGCGATGCGCAAATGCGTGGGTCCTTCCAGGACTCGATCAGTCGATCAGAGCCGCCTGTGAACGCACTGCCGCCGGACGTTGAGCGGCGAGGGCGCACTAGGGCCGTGCGACGGAAGGGCGGGGCGCTCCGCGCCGGTCGGCCCAGACGGCGCATACGACACCAGTCGTCAGGAACACGAGCCCGAGGATCGTGAACGCGGCGCCGTCACGTATCGGTATCCATGCGAGGCCCTGGCCGATCTCCAGGAACTCGCGCTGTATGAATTCGGTATCGCTGTCCGAAGCGACCCGTAGGTAGAACCGCGCGCCGATGCCGCCGAGCACGACGGGGATCGAAGCGGCGCCGACGACAGCGCCGACGCTGGCGAGCCGGCCGAAGCCACGGCACAGAGCGGCAAGGGTCACCGCCAGCACGATGCACAGCGCGGCGAGCGCAAACGTCGTCACGGCCAGAATATCGTGGTTACGGTTCCTGAGGAACCCCAGTCCGTGTTGGGTCAGCCCGGCGACGGAAAACCGGCCCACGCTGCCGCCTTTCGCGGCCGGGGAGCGGAGCGGCGCCGTCCCGTGGCTGTACATAACGTTGGCGGAGCGATCGAGGAGCACATCGCGGAGCTGCTGCTTCGACATGCCCCGCACGTCGCTGCCCGGCAGCGGAACCGATATCGGAAAGTCCCGGAGCTCGACGGTCTCGCCCGGCCCGGCGTTCTGTGCCTGCAGCTGGAGGTCGTCGTATCCCCGTTCGAGCAGCGGGTCGATCTCAGTGAGCGCGGCCACAGACCGGCGCAGCGTGCGATCCGCGGCGCCCTCCGCCGTAAGCTGAAAGAGCTGCAGCGATGTAAGGAGCGCGAGCAGCGCGACGAAGAGTACGAAGCCAACCGACCACTTGCCGGCGTTTCGCCCGAGCGCGCTCGGCTGCGCGTCCGGCGACGTCCGTGCGCGGTACGGCGGCGGATCGTACGCCATGGTCAGCCCGCCGGCACGGCGACGGTGCCTGCGATCCGGTCGTGCAACGCGCGATGCTGCCCGTCCATCAACGCCGAAACGACGGCGATAATCGGTGACGCAACGCAGATAATCATGACGACGCCGAATACGACGATGGTGAGCTGGCTGAGGATCAGCGCGATGACCGCTGCCAGCGGCAGCCCGGCCACGCCGGCCATGGGCCAGCTGAACAGTAACGGGTTGAAGCAGAGCCACCACGCCGCTGCTTCGCGCGGCGAAAGCCGCGAGCCGTCTTCGCGCACAAGGCGCAGGCCGGCAACGTACTGGCCGCCCGTCTGTCCGCGCGTTGCGAGGAGCGCCAGATTGAGCCCTGTCCAGACGATCGGCGTGCCCAGGCCGATGATGGCGAGGAACGTGTAGAACTGCGGGTCGCTGGGGTCCTGTTTCGCCCAATCGGTCATGGCTAGCAGGAGGAATCCGGCGAAGACGACGACGATCATCGCGATAGCGGCGAAGATCACCATATCGACGACGTACCCGCCGGCGCGGGCACGGATGCCTGCTGCCGCGGGCGCGGCGTGAGCAGTGCGTGGCAACGTGATCTCGTTCGTAGCGATAGCGCGCCTCGGCGGGGTTTCGTGCCTACGGCCCTAGGGACGGCGGGGATTATAGCATGCTCGTCTACTGCTGACCCGCCTTCGAGATCGGTGAATTGCGATGACTGCGACCGCCCGGAGTTACGCAGGCGATCGTTCGGGCGTTGTCACGCGCGTGATGGCGCCGTAGGTGGCGGGCTGACGGTTTCTGACGATGTCTGTGCCCGGCGCTCGCTGTTTCATGTGGGCCAGCGCGCGATTAACGTCGGCGGCGACGCACAGCTCGCGGCCCGCCAGCGCCTGGGCCAGCGGGCGGCCGTTAGGGTCGACGATCATCGTCGCGCCGTTCGGCGCCGGAGCCGCCGCGCAGGCGACGAAGACGCGGTTCTCCTCCGCTCGGCAGCGGGCGATGACCGGCATCAACGGTGAGCCGGGATCGTCGCCGGACCACAGGATGAACTCCGCGCCGCGCAGCATCAGCGACCGCGCGACCTCCGGCACGAAGCCTTCAGCCGCGATCATCAGCCCCACACGGCCGATCGGCGTGCTGACGACGGGGCAGACGTCGTCGCCCAGTGGCATCGTCGCGAAGCGGGGGCCGGGCGGCTTGTGCGTCTGTCGGTGCTTTGCCATCACGCCACGTGGGCCAACGAGGTACATCGCGCGCCATCCCTCGGCGTCGGGCTCAGACACCGTGAACGCGACGCACACGCCCGTGCCGCGCGCGATCGCCTCGACGCCGGCGAGCACGGTATCGTGCGGGTACGCGCGACGTAGCCGGGAGGGCGTCGCCGGGAAGACGGCGATCTCCGCGTCCATCATCGCCTGGCGCTCGACGTGGCGTCGCGCGGCGACGAGAAATTCCTTGCCCGTCGGCGGCATCGCCATCTGCACCACGGCGATCCGATGCTCGTGTTGCGACATGACGAACGGCTCGTCTAACTGCCGGGTGATGGCGAGGCTCTCGGTCGGGTGCGTCAGTGCGGCGTACAGCTCAGGGCGCCGCTCGACGCGCGGCGCGGCGTCGGTGATCGGCACGTCGTACGTGAGCGCGGCGTCCTCATCCGGCCCCAGCGCGGCGACCGTCTCGCCGTCCGGGCCGATGAAGCGCGAGCGTCCGGCGTAGACGATGCTCTCCGCCTCGATGCCGAACTTGTCGCAGCACGCGACCCAGACGCCGTTCTCCGCCGCGCGCGCCGGCATCAGAAACTCCACCTGGGATGTGCTGAGGTCCTTCAACTCTCGCCCGCCGCTCACCCACGCCGTGAGATCGAGGATGATCTGCGCGCCGTTCAGCATGAGCGATCGCGCGATCTCGGGCAGGCGGCCGTCCGCGCAGACGAGCATGCCGATGCGCCCGATATCGGTCTCGAACACAGGATAGGTGGCTCCGGGCGCGAACCAGCGCGTGTCGAAATGGAACAGGAACGACTTATCGTAGCGGCCGGCGACGGAGCCGTCGCGGCCGAAGAGCAGCGCCCCGTTGGCATAGCCGCCGCCCGGCGCGTCCAGCGCGAGGCCGGCGGCGATGTAGACGCCGTGCTGGCGCGCTTTCTCGGCGAATCGCGCCGCCGCGTCCGCCGGCGAGAGGACGTCGCAATGCGAGAGATCGTTCGTGCCGAGGAAGTACGCCGGATACGTGACCTCCGGCAGCGCGATCAAGTCGGGCTTCTCGGATGCCGCCGTCTCGTCGATGCGGCGCAGCGTGTGCGCGAGCGACGCCGCGGCGTCTTCGATCGAGAACGCTGGCAGCTGCAGGAGCGATATGCGGGCGGTTCGAGGCGAAGTCACGCCGCCAGTGTAGCGTCCGCCGGTCGCCGTTCGCTGCCAGGCGGCGCGGCAAGTGGACATCGCCGGTAGCGCGGTAGGGCGCGGGTCGTTAGGCTGCGATTGCTTCGGCCGCGACCGTGTCGGACCGGGCGGGACGAGTGCCCGCGCAAGGAGCAGATCATGATCGAGTTTGACAAGCTGACGCCGGAGATCGTCGCGCGTGAGTGCGAAGCGGCGATGAAGGCGTGCGACGATGCCATCACCGCGATCGTGGCGACGCCGGCCGGCCAGCGGACCTTCGCGAACACGTTCGTGGCGCTGGAGTCCGCCGCCGACAACATCGGGCAGGCATCCGGAGCGTACGCGTTCATGGCGTATGTGGCGCCCGACGACGCGCTGCGCGAGACGGCGCGAGCGTGGGACGAGAAGCTCAGCAAGTACGCGGTGGAGCTCGGCTTCCGCGAAGATCTCTACGCCGCCGTCAGAGACTATGCTGCCACGCCGGAAGCCGCGTCGCTGGCGGGCGAGGAGAAGCGGCTTCTTGAGAGGACGCTTCGCGATTACCGTCGCAACGGCTTCGAGTTGCCGAAAGACCAGCGCGAGCGCGTGCAGTCGATGATGAATCGGCTGGTGGAGCTGGGCACCGAGTTCCGCAAAGCGATCGACACATGGGAGGATGCCATCGTCGTCGTGCGGGAGGAGCTTGCGGGTATGCCTGACCGCTGGATCGACGGACTAAAGACGGTCGAAGAGGATGGCCGCAAGAAGTACCAGGTGTCGCTCGACTACCCGGAACTCATGCCGTTCATGGACAACGCCGAGTCGGAGTACTGGCGGCGCGAGCTGTCTCTCAAGAACCAGCGCAAGGGCGGCGAGCCGAACATCGCGGTGCTCGAGGAAGCGATCAGGATGCGCGGCGAGATCGCGGCGCTGCTCGGCTACGACTCGTGGGCGTCCTACGTCGTCGAGAAGCGTATGTCGAAGACGCGGCAGGCCGTCGACGCGTTTCTGGACGATCTCGAGCGGAAGGTGATGCCAAAGTTCGCATCCGACATGCAGGCGCTGAGCCGCGCCAAGCAAGAGCACGCCGGCGACGCGACCGTGAACATCTGGGACTGGTGGTTCTACACGAACCGGCTGCACAAGACCGAATACGCCGTCGATGACTTCGAGATCGCGAACTACTTCCCGCTCGATGCCTGCATCGAAGGGCTGTTCATGGTCACGCAGGAGTTGCTTGGCATCCGCTACGAGCCCGCGCCGCACGCGCCGAAATGGCACGAGGACGTGCAGGCGTTCGACATCTACGATGCGCGGGGCGACGCCAGGAGCGCCGCTCCGTTCGCGCGGTTCTACATGGACCTGTATCCGCGTCCCAACAAGTTCGGACATGCGGCGGCGTTTACCTTGCGGAGCGGACGCGCCCTGCCGGACGGGACGTACCAGCAGCCGATCAGCTCGATCGTCGCGAACTTCACGAAGCCGTCGGCGGACGCGCCCTCGTTGCTGCGCCACACAGAGGTCGTCACGTTCTTCCACGAGTTCGGACACATCCTCCACCAGACGCTCACCCGGGCGCGTTACCTGGAGTTCAGCGGCTCGTCGACGGAACGCGACTTCGTCGAGGCGCCGTCGCAGATGCTGGAACACTGGGTGTGGGATGGCGACGTGCTCGGGCGTTTCGCGCGCCACCACGAGACAGGCGCACCCTTGCCGCCCGAGCTTCTCGACGCGATGATCCGCGCGAAGAACGTCAGCTCCGGCATCGCGACGCTGCGGCAGTTGTTCTTCGCGCGGCTGGACTTCGCGTACCACTCGCCCGGCTTCGACGGCGACACCACGAAAACACTCACGGGGCTGTACCCGGTATGCGGCTTCCCATACCCGCACGGCACGTATTTCCAGGCAGGCTGGGGCCATCTGTTCGGCTACGACGCCGGCTACTACGGCTACCTGTGGTCGCGTGTGTTCGGGGATGACATGTTCACGCGTTTCGACCAGGTTGGCGTCGTTGATCGCGCGACTGGGATCGAGTACCGCGAGAAGATCCTCGAGCGGGGCGGCTCCGTCGATGGCGACGTGCTCGTGCGCGAGTTCTTGGGGCGCGAGCCGAACAGCGACGCATTCTTGCGCGAGCTGGGGCTGGAGGTTAGTCGTTAGTCGTTCATCGTCGGTCTTCAGCCAACGCCAGATCCGCCCGGCGCCGCGCGCGGAAGACGCGTCGCACCTCCAACTACGATCAGCGCGCCAGTCGCCGCGGCGAAGAGCGCGAGGGTGAGCGCGAACACGGGCGCGGCATGCTTCGGGCCCCAGCCGAGGCTGGCCAGCGGCGGCGGCCCGGCGGGCAGGCGGCCTTCGACGGTGTAGAGGTAGGCGTTGACGGCGGTTGTCGTCGCGCTTTGCGCCCTGACCACGATGTAGCCCGGGCGCCAGAGCGGGAAGGGGAACAGCGTATCGTTCACGACGGTTGGGAAGCTCCACGTGCCATCGCGCAGGACCGTGACGTGCTGCTCATTGTAGAGCGGTCCCGCGAACGACGCCGTCGGTGGCGCGTCGGAGAATCCGAAGCTGATCGTCACCGTATCGCCGGGCGTCCAGGCCGTTTGTCCCACGATCTGGAAACGCGATCCCGCTTCGCCCTGTGCCGGCGCGATGAGCGGGTCAGGCTCTTGCGCTGCTGCCGTGCCGAACGTGAGCGCGCCTGCGATAGCAAGCGCGACGGCGAGACCCGTGAGCATCCACTTCACCGCAACCCCGATTCAACTTGCCCCGCCGTACGCGATGATAGCAGAAGACAGATCAGTTGGCTACCGAAGCGTATGTGGCATCCAGCAGGG
>JBBTPG010000017.1:0-5367 GCA_038066315.1 Chloroflexota bacterium
CGCCCGCCGGCCTCCGCCCGGTGCCCGCGCAGGAAGTCGTCGCGCCGAACCCGACCGCCAAGGCGCCGTAATCGAGCGGCGGCGGATCGGCTGGGCCCGGCCCGCCTGCGCCGCTCCCTTCGCGGGGCGGGCTGATTCGGGGCAGTAGCCAAGACGTTGCTTGCGCCTCCCGACCAACAACTTCCAACGTTCAGCCGCCTCTGCTAGCATTTCTACAGCGCGATGTTTCTTCCAGCTCAAGCGATCCATCCGCACAGACGGGACGGTATCCTGTACCCATGACCATCGAACACCTGCGCGCCCTATCGAAGCTGGGTGAGCCCATGGATCTCGAGCGGATTCAGCGCGCCGTCCGCGAGGTCATCGCCGCCATCGGCGACGACCCGGACCGTGAGGGGCTGCGTGGAACGCCGGAGCGCGTCGCCCGGATGTACGCGGAGCTGTTCGATGGCCTGCGCGCAGACCCGAAAGAGCTGCTCAGCGTAGGCTTCGAGGTCGGCCACGACGAGATGGTGATCCTCAAGGACATCCCGTTCTACAGCGTCTGCGAGCATCACTTCATGCCGTTCCACGGCGTCGCGGCCGTCGGCTACATTCCGGATGGGCGCGTCGTCGGTCTCAGTAAGCTGGCGAGGCTGGTCGACGCCTATGCTCGCCGGCCGCAGATCCAAGAGCAGCTCACCGGCCAGATCGCCGACACGCTGATGGAGGCGCTGCGCCCGGACGGCGTCGCTGTCGTCATCGAGGCGGAGCACCTGTGCATGACGGCGCGCGGCGTGAAGAAGCCGGGCAGCCGCATGGTGACGTCAGCCACGCGCGGCCTCTTCCGCAAGAGCGATGTGACGCGCGCCGAGTTCCTCTCGCTGGTGCGCGGTTGATGGCGAATCTGACGGTTCACGACGAGCAGTTCGACCGCGTCAGCGGCGAATGGGCGGGGCTGATCGCCCAGACGCCCGACCCGATCCCGTTCGCGACGCCAACATGGCAGCGGGTGTGGCTCGACCACTTCCAGGCCGGCCGCACACTCCGCATCCTCACCGCGCGCGACGGCGAGCGGCTGATCGGCGTCGCGCCCTTCATCTGCGACGGCGACCGGGCTGAGTTCGTCGGCCACTACTCGATCTGCGACTACATGGACGCCGTCGTCACGCCGGGGTTCGAGCGCTCGTTCTTCGCGTCGATCCTCGGCACGCTTGCGTCCGAAGGCGTGACGACGATCGACCTGCGCGGCCTGCGCGCAGCGTCGCCGACGCTCGAAGCCGTGACGGAAGCGGCGCCGGGCGCCGGGTACGCCGCCGCGCGCGAGGACGAGGCGCTCTCGCCCGCCGTCTGCCTGCCGGGCACATGGGACGAGTACCTGAACACGCTCTCGAAGAAGGACCGCCACGAACTTCGGCGCAAGCTGCGCCGTCTCGACAGCGCCGGCGGCGACGTGGTGCTGAAAGTCGTGACGGAAGCGGGGGAAGCCGCTGCGGAGCTGGACACGCTGTTCCGCCTGATGCGGCTCAGCTCGCACCACAAAGAAGAATTCCTGGACCGGCCGGGCATGGAGACGTTCTTCCGCGAGATGACCGCCACGATGGCCGCCGAGGGCATGCTGCGCTTCTACTTCTTGACGTTCGACGGCGAGGTCGTGGCCTCGGTGCTGAACTTCGATCTGGGAGGCCAACTCTACATGTACAATAGTGGCTACGACCCCGCCTATTCGCACTATGCGGTCGGCCTCATGTCGAAGACGCTGCTGATCAAGGACGCGATCGAGAACGGCCGCCGCTGTGTGGACTTCTTGCGCGGCGATGAGAGCTACAAGTACGACCTCGGCGGGAAGGACCAGCAGGTCTTCCGGGTGGTGCTGACGAAGAGCTAAGTTCCAATCCCCTCTCCACATCGTGGAGAGGGGTGGCCGATCGAAGAGTCGCTGTGGAGACAGGCCGGGGGTGAGGTGCTTGCGCAGCTCCCATTTCCGGTTTGAGGAGCAAGATGACGTCGTTGTATGAGCCATTGGTGACGAAGCGGGACGGCGCGCCGACGCGCCGCATCGCCGTGCTCAGCGTGCACACGTCGCCGCTCGCGTCGCTGGGCGGGCGCGAGGCCGGCGGCATGAACGTCTACGTGCGCGAGCTGAGCCAGGCGATGGGCGCCCGCGGCTACATCGTCGACGTCTTCACGCGCCGCGCACACGCCGGCGCGCCCGACACGCAGCCCTTCGGCCCGAACGCGCGCGTCATCAACATCGACGCCGGGCCCGCCGGGCCGATCGAGAAGGAAGCGCTCGCGACGCACCTGCGCGAGTTCGAGGCGAACCTGCTGGCGTTCGCCGCGCGCGAAGGCATCGCGTACGACATGGTGCACAGCCACTACTGGATGTCCGGCGTCGTCGCGACGCGCCTCGCCGAGCGCTGGGGCGTCCCGCACGTCGCGATGTTCCACACGCTGGGCGAAGTGAAGAACCGCGCGCGGGCCACCGAGCACGAGCCCGCGTCGCGCATCGACGCCGAGCGCCGCATCGCGACGAGCGCCGACCGCATCGTGGTGGCGAGCGCGCACGAGAAGCACCTGCTGACGACGCTGTACGGCGCTGACCCGGAGCACATCGCCATCGTGCCGTGCGGCGTCGACCTCGACCTGTTCGCGCCGATGGAGAAGGAGTTCGCGCGCCGCCATCTGGGACTGAAGGACGGCGAGCGCGTCATCCTCTTCGTCGGCCGCATCGAGCCGCTGAAGGGCATCGACATCCTGATCAGCGTTGCCGCGCAGCTCCACGAGGACGAGAACTTCATCGTGCTGATCGTCGGCGGCGACGCGCGGGCGGCAGCGGAGATCGAGCAGCTCCGCGCGCAGGCCGAGCGCCTCGGCGTCGGCCACCACATCTCATTCGTCGGCTCCGTCGAACACGACCAGCTGCCGCTCTACTACAACGCCGCCGACGTCTGCGTCGTGCCGTCCTACTACGAGAGCTTCGGGCTCGTCGCGGTGGAGTCGATGGCGTGCGGGACGCCCGTCGTAGCGTCGCGCGTCGGCGGGCTCACGACGACAGTGCGGGACGGCGAGACCGGCTACCTCATCCCCTGGCGCTGCCCGGAGCCCTTCGCCGAGCGCCTGGAGCTGCTGCTCGACAACGACGAGTTGCGGGCATCGTTCGGCCGCGCCGGCCGCGAAGCCGTCGAGCGCTTCCGCTGGGCGAACGTCGCAGACGCGGTCGCGGCGCTGTATGAGTCGCTGCTGGCGGGGGCGACGGCGTAGGCCAGACCCGTTTGAGACTTCTACTCCCGACCTCCGCGCTTCAGGGCCGTACGGCCGTTGATCCGCTGCCCGAATAGCCGATATACTAACGATGTACTGTACAAATTCGCCCGAACAGCGCCGCCGCTCCTAGCGAGGCGGGCGGCCGGAAGGAGCCCAGCATGGTCCAGGAGATCGATTCCATCGTCACCATTACCGACAAGGCCGCCGAGAAGGCTGTCGCGCTGCTCAAGGACCGCGGCATCGAGGACGGGGCGCTGCGGGTGTTCGTCGTCGGCGGCGGCTGCTCCGGCTACCAGTACGGCATGGCCATCGCCCAGGGCCGCGAAGAGGGCGACATCGCCATCGAGCACGGCGGCGTCACGCTGCTCGTCGACCCCGAGAGCGCGCCCCTGATGCGCGGTGCCGAGGTCGACTACGTCGACGACCTGATGAAGTCCGGCTTCACCATCTTCAACCCGAACGCCGTCAAGAGTTGCGCCTGCGGCTCCAGCTTCCAGACCGCCGAAGGCGGCGGCCAGGCGAAGAGCTGCTGCTAGGCGCCGTACTCGCACGCTGACGGACCGAAGGCCTCGATGATCATCGAGGTCTTCTTCTTTCGTGGATGCTCAGCGCCCGTTGGCAGCCGAATCAGCGCGGCCCTTCGATCTTGTACAGCGTGAAGAACTTCAGCGACGTTGCGCGCACCTCAGCGAGGCGGAACCGCTGCGAGGCGGCATCGAAGTACGGCTGGTAGCCGGGGCCGGACTGGGCGAACGTGATGTTGATGCCTTCGACGCTCGTGTAGAGATAGTAGACCGGCCGCCCCTCGTCGAGCGCGCTCTGGATGCGCTGCATGATCGGGTCGACGCGCTCCGGGCCGTTGTCGGTGGCGAGCGAGTAGTCGATGAGGTCGAGGTACTCGATGCCCGCGTTGCTGTCGCGGACGCCGCGCGTGCCGCCGCTGACGAGCAGGCTGCCGGCCGGCAGCGTGGCAATGGTCGGGCGCAGCTGGCGGTAGCCCGCTTCGTCGCTCCTGGCGGCGCCCCTGGGCCAGTACCAGACCATATACGCGTCGGCGGCGACGTAGTAGAAGCCAAGCAGCAGGACGACGCTGACGGCCATCGCCCGCCAGGTATTGCGCACCAGCGCCGGCTGGCGCGCCGTCATGCTGATGACGGCGGCGGGCGCGTGCGCGGCGAGCAGCAGCGCGAACACCAGCGACGGCAGCATGTAGCGATTGTTCGCGAACGGCAGTGGCACGTGCGCCAGCGGAAAGATCGTCAGCATGTAGATGCTGACGAAGAGCAGCGAGCGGTTGCGGCTCCAGAGATACGTGCTGCCCAGCGCGGCCAGCACCACGATCAACGGCGCGCTCAGCACGTCGCCGAGCTGCGCGCGCGCGTAGAAGGCGGTGTTCTCGCCGGCGTGCGCGAACGTCACGGGCGCGTGCGACGCGGCGTGCCCGAGCGAGCCGCCAGCATACGCGAGGAGCGCGTACGACGCGAGCATGGCCGCGCCCGCGACGGCGATGGGGCGACACGCCAACGCCGACCGGATGGCGCGGCGGTCGAAGCCCACGCGCCCGATGTCCGTCCAGTAGATCACGAGTGCGGGCAAGAACGCCGGATTTGTCGCGCGGATGTTCATCGCCACGGCGAGCAGCGTGCCGTACGCCGCGAAGACGAGGAGCGGGCGCCCGCGCAGCCACGGGACGACGAGGATCGCCGACACGATCCACGCCGTGTTGATCATGTCGAACATGCCATCGCGGGAGAAGTAGACGCTCTGCGGCGCCAGCGCGATGCCCGCGGCCAGCAACGCCGGCGCGATCCGGTCCTTCGTGGCGCTGCGCATCGCGAAGTACGCGACCGCGACGAGCACGACCGACGATCCGATGATCACGCCCTGCTGCGTCGCCAGGGTTTGCGGGAAGAAGAGAAACGCCGGCGCCAGCGTGATCGCGACGCCCGGAGGATAGAAGACCGAGATCGGGAACTCGCCCGCGACGAGACGGCGCCCGGCGGTTAGCTGTTCGTACGTGTCCGGCGTCCACGCGTGCAATTCGAGGCGGAAGACGCGCAGCAGCAGCGCCAGCAGCACGATGGCGGCCGGCACGGCCGCTGCGCGCACCAGCGGCCACGC
>JBBTPG010000017.1:5467-7202 GCA_038066315.1 Chloroflexota bacterium
GAAGATCTCCCACTACTGTTGTCGGCCTCCGGCCAGCAACCTTCAGCCTCAACCCCTCCAAACCTCTATGTCTCTGTGACTCTGTGGTGAATCCCGTCTGCTCCCCCTTCGTGACCCTTCGTGTGCTTCGTGGTTAACTGGGGCCATGCCGAACCTCGCCCTCCGCGGCGGCACGCCGATTCGCACCGCCCCCTGGCCGGCGTGGCCGCAGCATGACCAGCGCGAGCTGGCGAACCTGACCCGCGTGCTGGAGAGCGGCAACTGGGGCGGCTTTCCGTCGCCGAACGTCATGGCGGGCGAGTTCGCGGAAAAGTTCGCGGCGTACCACGGCGCGACCTACGGCATCTGCACGACGGGCGGCACGACGGCGCTCGAAGTCGCGCTGAAGGCCGCGGGTCTCGAGCGCGGCGACGAGGTGCTCGTCCCGGCGCTGACGTTCTACGCGACGGCGTTCGCGGCGCTGGTGCAGGGCTTCAAGCCGGTGTTCGTTGACGTCGATCCGGAGACGTGGTGCATCGACGCGGCGCAGATCGAACGCCACATCACGCCGGACACGCGCGCGATCCTGCCGGTGCACCTGGGCTCGCGCATGGCCGACATGGACCGCATCGGCGAGATCGCGCGGGCGCGCAACCTCAAGGTGATCGAGGACTGCGCGCACATGCACGGCGGCGCCTGGCGCGGCAAGGGCGCGGGCTCGCTGGGCGACATCGGCTGCTTCAGCTTCCAGTCGTCGAAGCTGATGACGTGCGGCGAGGGCGGCATCATCATCACGAGCGACGATTCGTTCGCGGAGCGCTGCAACGCGTACGTGAACTCCGGCCGCGGCACGGGCAGCGACCGTCAGGCGGCCGAGGGCACGATGCTCGGCTGGAACTACCGCATCACGGAGTTCCAGGCGGCGGTGCTGCTGGCGCAGCTCGAGCGGCTGCCGGAACAGGTCGAACGCCGCAACACGAACATCGCGCACTTCGAGCGTCGCGTCGCCGAGCTTGACGGCGTCAGCACGCTGCCGCACGACGACCGCATGACGGCGCGCAGCGGCTACGGCGTCATCCTCCGCTACGACGAGCGCGCGTGGCGCGGTGTTTCGCGCGACCGCTTTGCGTGGGCGCTGCACAAGGAGGGGATGAAGCTCGACGGCGCCTTCTACACGCCGGTGTACAGCGCGCCGCTCTTCGCCTGGAAGGACGCGCCGATCGAGGTGGACTACAGCCAGGTGCGCTGCCCGGTCGCCGAGAAGGCGTCGGGCAAAGAGATGATCTGGCTGCCGCACGAGATCTTCCTCGGCACCACGGCCGACATCGACGACCTGTGCGACGCGATCATCAAGCTGCGCGAGCACATCGACCAGCTCGCGGAGTAGACGGGTTCACGGCAGAGACACAGCCTACGGCCCGTAGGGAGGCACCGAGGTGTCAGGGTAGGTCGCGCGGCGTCGGCTTGCCGTCGCTGGCCGGTTCGCCCGATCGCGGGCGCCCCGAGAGGTGCCCCCGCGCTCGGATGCGCGTGTCAATGAAGCGATCGGGCGTCTGTTATGCTGGCTTCAGGAGAGATGTGATGACCGACTGGCGCGAAAAAGAGGCGAAGTACTTCATGCGGGCGGGGAAGCGGATGGATCTGATGGCCGTCCGCGGCGAAGGGTCGCACATCTGGGACGAGCACGGGCGCCAGTACCTAGACTTCTTCGGCGGGCCGGCGACGATCAGCCTCGGCCACTCGCACCCGGTGATCG
>JBBTPG010000018.1:0-16243 GCA_038066315.1 Chloroflexota bacterium
CGTCGCCCTCGGTCTGGACGTAGAGGATGACGCCATCCTTGTTGAAACAGGCGGTGCTGATCTCCTCCGTTTCGTTGTCCTTCGTCTTGAAGCACTGGCCGTCCTGCCCCGCGACCTTCTTGCTGCTCTTCTCGATCAGGGTCACGTCGGCGTTCTCGAAATCCTTGAGCGAGTCGCGCAGGCTGCCGACCGGGTTGTTCTTATCGTCCGAGCCGGTCTTGAAGCAGACGCCCTTACCACCCTCGATGCCGAGCAGCGCGCCGAACTCTCCGGCGTCCTTGAGACAGAACGCCGAGACGTCGTCGGCTTCGATGAAGATGATGGACATGTCCTTACCATCCTGCGTGGCCGTCAGGTCGAAGCGGAACTTCGTTTCGCCATCTTTCAACAGGGTCAGCTTGCCGTCCGAGAACTCATCTGCGCCAGAGCCGGTGATCTTGTACGTCGCGTGGAACGTGCTCTGGGCGAACTTCTTGCCGATCGCCTTCACTTCCGAGTCGCCACCGCTGGTGCTGCCGCTCTTCGTCGCCTCGGCGGTCTTGCCGGACGCGCTCGTCTTGCCCGACGCGGGGGTCGAGTCGCCGGAAGGCTTCTCGGCCGCCGCGGTCGGCGTTTTGTCGGTCTTCTTGCTGCTGCCGCCGCACGCGGCGACTGCCAGCGAGCCGGCCATCAGCACGGCTGCCAGCGCGAACCATCGAATCCTGGGCATGAGCGATACTCCTCCAACACAAACGTGAACCCCGCCGCCGCCGGACACACTATACTCCATGCCCGGCATGCACCCTCGCGCCGCGTACAGCTGTGCGATCATCGGAGGTGAAGCTCATCGCGCCATCCAGGCACAGGGTCGTGTTATAAAGACTGACCATGTGTCTGCCCACCTCCACATCCACGTCCGACGTCACCTTCCGCCCCGCGCGCGCCGCGGACGTGCCGCGCATGGTCGATCTGATCGCCGGCGCGAACCTGCCGCCAGCCTTCGTGGAGGAGTACCTCGACGGGTTCATCGCCGCGGAGCGGGACGGCGAGACCATCGCTTGCGGCGGCGTGGAGATGTACGCGGGCTCGGCGGTGATCCGGAGCGTCGTGGTCGATGATGCGGCGCGCGGGCTGGGCATCGGCAGGCGGCTGGCCGAACTGCTGATGGCGCATGCGCGGGCCGCGGGCGCCAAGGACCTGTACTTATTCACGGCAGACGCGCTGCCGTTCTGGCAGCAGTGCGGCTTCGTCGAGGTCACCCTCGAAGATTGGCAGGACGCGCCGCGCGCGTGCTGGCAATACCAGTTCATCTCGCAGAACCGCAGCCTGATGCCCGACGTCCACACGATGTGGCGGAAGGCCTAGCGTCGTGACGCGCGTTACCGTGCGCCTGACGCCGCGCGGCGGCCGCAACGCCATCGACGGCTGGAACGGCGACACGCTGCGCGTCCGCGTCGCGGCGGCGCCCGTTGCCGGAGCGGCGAACGACGCGCTGCTGCGCCTGCTGGCGAAGGCGCTCGGCGTCGCGCCGTCGCGGCTCACGCTGGTGTCGGGAGCGCAGTCACGCACGAAGACGATCGCCATCGACGGGATGTCGGGCAACGAGATCCGGCGCACGCTCGAAGCGCAGGGAGTCAGCGGCGGGGGAGCCGGATCGTGAACGTCGAGCCGCGGCCGGGGCGGCTCTCCACCGAGACGTTGCCTTCGTGCGCGAGTGCGATGTGCTTCACGATCGCGAGCCCCAATCCCGTGCCATCCCCGCGCCCCCGGTCGGCCTTGTAGAAGCGCTCGAACACGCGCGCCCGCTGCTCCGGTTCGATACCGATGCCGGTGTCCGTGACGCTGATCGCGACGTCGCCATCGGTGGCGTCCGCCGCGACGGTCACGCTGCCGGCCGCCGGCGTGAACTTGATCGCGTTGGCGACGAGGTTACCGAGCGCGCGCTCCAGCCGTTCACCGTCACCGACGATCGGCAACGCGCCCTCCGGCGTCCGGGCCGCCAGGGTCAACCCGGCGCGCTCCGCCTGCTGGGCGAAGCGCTTCACGGTATCGGTTACCAGCGCCGCCGCATCGAGCGGCACGAAGCGCAGCGGCGCGGCGCCCGACTCGATGCGCGAGAGTTCGAGCAGCTCTTCAACCAGCTGCGTCATGCGGTCCACCTCGCGCTGAATGTGGCCCATAAACTCCATCGCCGCGGGCCTGTCATCCAATGCGCCCTCCTGCAGCGTCTCCGCCGCGGCGCGGATGCCGGCGAGCGGCGTGCGCAGTTCGTGCGAGACATTGCTGATGAAGTCGCGGCGCATGCCCTCGAGCCGCCGCACCTCCGTCAGGTCGTGGAAGACGGCCAGGGCGGCCCACGCGCCCGCGCCTTCGATCGGCACGGCGGTCGCCTGCAGCCAGCGCTGCGTCTGCCCGTAGGCCACGACGCGCACGCTGCGCTCGCCCTGTTGCGCGGCCGCCACGAGCAGATCGTTCAGGTCATGATCGCGCACGACCTCGATAAAGGGGCGGCCGATGCTCTGGTCGCCTGTGCCGGTGAACATGTGCGTTGCGGCATCGTTCAGGTAGACAACGCCGCCAGAGCGGTCGATCGCGACGGTAGCGTCACTGCTCGCATTGAGCAGGGCTTCGAGCTGCGCGCGTTGCTGACGGAGTATATCGACGGTCCCGGCAATCGCCGCCGCGGCAGCGTTGAGCGCGGACGCGAGCGGCGCGAACTCTTCACTGGCGGAGACGACGCGGGTATCGAAGCGGCCGGCCGAAAGCGCCTCTGCGGCCGCCGTCGCCTTCCGCAGCTGGCGCAGACGCGGCACGAACAGCGCGACCGTGATCGCCGCGACGCCCGCCACGCCGGTTGCGAAGGCGATCCACGATGGCCACGCACCGCCACCCCCGACGCGCACGACCAGCATCGCGAGGCCCACAGCGGCTACGTACAGGGCGATCGCCCGCAGCACGACGCCGCGCATCGAGGCGCCGTTACCGGACGAACTTGTAGCCAACGCCACGCACGGTGAGCAGGTGCTTCGGACGGCTGGGCGCATCCTCAAGCTTTTCGCGCAGCCAACGGGTGTGGACATCTACCGTGCGGCTGCCGCCGAAGAAATCGTAACCCCAGACCTGCTCCAGGATCTGTTCGCGGGTGAAGACCTGGCCCGCGTTCGCCGCCAGGAAGAACAGCAGGTCGAACTCCTTGGGCTTGAGCGCCACCTCCTGGCCCGACCGCCTGACGGTGCGGCCGCGGGCGTCGAGCTCCAGGTTGCCCGCGACGATCTCTGCCGCGCTGTCGCCATCCTTTCGTGTGACCGAACGCCGCAACAGCGCTTTGACGCGCGCCAGCAGCTCGCGCATGCTGAACGGCTTCGTAAGGTAGTCGTCCGCGCCGACCTCCAGCCCGACGACCTTGTCCATCTCCTCGCTCTTCGCCGTCAGCATGAGAATCGGGACGTCCGACTCGGTCCGCAGGCGGCGGCACACCTCGAGCCCGTCCATCTTAGGCAGCATCAGGTCCAGCACAATGACGTCCGGGCGGCCGCGGCGCGCGGCCTGCAACCCGGCGACACCATCGGACTCGGACATCACGTTGAATCCGTTCTTTCGCAGGTTGTAGGAGAGCGTCGACGCCAGGCTCGGCTCATCCTCGACGACGAGCACGGTCCTCGCGGTCGTATCCGTCGCGGCTGGCTCGCTGGTCATGCGGCATCCTTCGTTCATCGTCGGCTAGTATCGGGAGACGTTGATCTCTTCGAGCTGCCCCGTAACCATGAAGATCACCCGCTCGCAGATATTCGTGACGCGGTCCGCGATGCGCTCCAGGTTGTGGCACGTCCATATCAAGTACGTGATGCGCTGCACGTCCGCGGGCGTCCTGATCATCTCCTGGATCAGCGTGTGGTACGACGAGTCGTAGAGCGCATCGATCTGGTCGTCCTCGTCGCAGATCAGCCGCGCCGCCGCGGCATCACGTTCGACAAAGGCCGTGAGCGCGCGGCGCAGCATGTCGCCGGCCTTGTCGGCCATCTCGCCGATGTCACCCAGCACCGGCGGCAGCGCCTCATCACCGAGCATGAGATTGATCCGGGCGATGCCCTCGGCGTGATCGGCCATGCGCTCCAGCTCAGTCGCGATAAAGAGTACCGCGACGAGGATGCGGAGGTCAGCGGCCATGGGCTGCTGCAGCGCGATCGTGTGGATGCACTTCTCTTCGATCTCGTAGCGCTTGGCGTTGATCGCCTGGTCGTCCTGGATCACGAGGGTAGACTGTGCGGAGTCGCGGCTGCGCAGCGCGTCCATGGAGCGCTGGACGGCCTTTTCAACCATGCTGCCCAGGATCAGCACGTCGTCCTGCATCTCGCGCAGCTTCTTGTCGAACAGGTCTCTCGTCATGGGAACGTTCTTTCTAGCCGAAACGGCCGGTGACGTAGTCCTCGGTGCGCTTGTCCTTCGGCGCTGTGAAGATGGCATCCGTCTCGCGATACTCGACCAGCTCGCCTGCGCGATCCGAGCGCATCATCAGGAAGGCGGTGTAATCGGCGACGCGCGCCGCCTGCTGCATGTTGTGCGTGACGATCACGATGGTGTAGTCCCGCGCGAGTTGCCGCATGAGATCTTCGATCTTCAACGTAGCGATGGGGTCGAGCGCGCTGCAAGGCTCGTCCATCAAGATGACATCCGGTTGGATGGCGAGGGCGCGGGCGATGCAAAGCCGTTGCTGCTGGCCGCCGGACAGCGCGAGGCCGCTCTGGTGGAGCTTGTCCTTCACGTCATCCCACAGCGCGGCGGCGCGCAACGACGATTCGACGATGTCCGGCAGATTGCCCTTGATACCGTTCACCT
This sequence comes from Chloroflexota bacterium, assembly GCA_038066315.1. Lineage (GTDB taxonomy): Bacteria > Chloroflexota > Dehalococcoidia > DSTF01 > JACRBR01 > JANXYW01. The sequence goes on from JBBTPG010000018.1 coordinate 4,816, forward strand.
TGGGACCGAAGGCGACGTTCTCAAAGATCGACTTGGGGAACGGGTTTGGCTTCTGGAACACCATCCCTATGCGGCGCCGCACCTCGACGACATCGACGTTCCTGGCGTACAGGTCCTGGCCGCGGTATTCGACGGAGCCGTTGATGTGAAATGTGCCGACGAGGTCGTTCATGCGGTTCATGCAGCGCAGCAGCGTGGTCTTGCCGCAACCCGAAGGACCGATGAGGGCCGTAATCTTGCGCTCCGGGATGCGAAACGAGACGTCATCGAGCGCGCGGAACTGACCGTAGTACGCGCTCAGGCCCTTGACCTCGATCACGGACGTGCCCGGCGGCTGCTCGATACGTTCGTCTGGCGGCAGTGGCTGCTGGGTACTCAGTGGGTGCTCCGTCTGCCGATCGTCGCGGTAGTCGACTACCATCTTACCTTCCTCTGGTATCGATTGCGGAGGACGATGGCGACGGAGTTCATCGCCAGCAGCACCACGAGCAGGACGACGATGCCGGCGGCGGCCGTAGCCTGGAAGTCCTGTTGGGGGCGCGCCGCCCACGCGTAGATCTGTACGGGCATCACGGTAAACGCCGATCCGAGCGAGTCGAGGCTGAACCCGGGCGTGAATGGCACGTACTGGAACGCGCCGATCATGATGAGCGGCGCCGTCTCACCCATGGCGCGAGAGAGCGCGAGGATGACGCCCGTCATCATCCCGGGGAAGGCGACGGGCAGAATCTGCCCCCGGATCGTCTGCCAGCGCGTGGCGCCGAGCGCCAGAGCGCCGTCGCGGAGCGATGTCGGGACGGCGCGCAGCGCTTCTTGCGACGCGATGATGACGATCGGCAGCACCAGGAGCGACATGGTCAGGGCGCCCGCGGCTACGGAGCGGCCGAGGTCCAGGAACCGGACGAACAAGGCGAGGCCGAGGATGCCGTAGATGATCGACGGCACGCCGGCGAGATTGGCAATGTTGATCTGGATGATGCGCCTGAGCCAGTTGTCCGGCGCGTACAACTCCAGGTAGATAGCGGCGCCGATGCCCACAGGGACGGTGAGGACGCCGGTCAGTCCGATCACCCAGATGCTGCCGACAATGGCGGGATTGAAGCCGGCCTTCTTCGCGAAGCGCGACGGGAGGTCGGTGAGAAACGCGGTATCGACGCGCAGCAGGCCGGCATCCAGCACTTGATAGATGAGCAGGCCGAGGGCCAGGATGCCGATGATGGTGCAGGCGAAGACGGCGGCCGCGAAGATGCGGTCCGCCCACATCCGCATCGTGGTGCGCTTCGACCGCGCGCCGAAGGACGTCATCTCGACGCTCACTGGTAGACATCCCTGAACTTGGCCAGGAGGAACTGGCTGACGACGTTCATGAGCAGCGTCATCAGGAAGAGCGTCATGCCGACGGCGAAGAGCGCCCGATACTCAATGGTCCCGGCGGCCGCGTCGCCAAGTGCGACCTGGACGATGAACGCGGTCATCGTCTGGAAGCTCTCCAGCGGGTTGAGGCCCAGGTTTGGTGTGGAGCCAGCCGCGAGCACGACCGCCATCGTCTCGCCGACGGCGCGGGAGAGCGCCAGGATGAACGACGCGACGATGCCGGAGAGCGCGGCGGGCACGACGACGCGGGTCGATACATCGAACTTGGTGCCGCCCAGACCGTACGCGCCCTCGCGCAGGCTATCGGGGACGGCGTGCATGGCGTCCTCGCTGAGCGATGAGACCATCGGGATGATCATGATGCCCACAACGATGCCGGCGCTGAGGGCGTTGAAGAAGCCCACCTGGTCGCCAAGCACGCGCTGGAGCTGCGGCGTCACCCAATTGACCGCGAAATAGCCGTAGACGATCGTCGGGATCCCGGCAAGGATCTCGAGCATAGGCTTGAGGATCCCGCGAATGCGACCGCCCGCGTACTCACTGAGATAGACGGCGGCGCCAAGCCCGATGGGCAAGGCGATGATGCCCGCGATGCCGGCGACGATGACGGTGCCCCACACCAACGGGAGGACGCCAAACGAGCGCGGCTCGATGAGCGCAGACCACTTGGTGCCGATGACGTAGTCGACAATCGACACGTCCCGGAAGAACGAGACGGTCTCCTGGAGCAGCACAAAGATGATCGCGGCGGTCGTCGCGACGGAGACGAACGCGCACGCGAACAGGAGGACATGGACCACCAGCTCGCCCAGGTCGCGTGTGCGATTCCCTGTCAGGGAGTAGGGTCCGCCGGCTGAGGTCTTGCGCGACGCGATGGCCATGCTGATTCCGTATTGCGCGGCGTCCCGGCGCCCGCGTTCGCGGACGCCGGGACTATCATGCACGAGCGGCCGAACTGACGCTAGTTGGCGTTCAGCTTGCCGAGACCCGCGGTGTAATCGGCGTCCGGAACCCGCACGTAGCCGACTTCGGACACGAGGTCAGGGTTTGTCAGGACAAACTGCAGGAAGCCCTTCACCTGCGGCTTCCCCGTGAGCGACTTCTTGCTCACGTACATGAACAGCGGCCGCGATAGCGAGTAGCTGTTATCGAGCACAGTCTTGTCACTGGGGGCAATGCACCCCTTGCGCTTGTCCGTCGCGACGGGCGCGGCCTTGGCGTCCTGGTCCTTGTCCACCTGGATTGCCTTCAGCTTGCTCTCATTCTCGGCGTAGTAGGCATAGCCGAAGTAGCCGATGGCGCCCTTGTCGCGCTGCACACCCTGGACGAGCACGTTGTCGTCTTCGCTGAAGGTCACGCCGGCGTCGTTGCGGAACTTGTCGACCTTGCCGTTGATCTCTTCGGTGAAGAAGTCGAACGTGCCGGAGTCCGCGCCGGGGCTGTATATCTTCAGCGCCTGGTCGGGGAAGCCGGGGTCAACCTGGTTCCAGTTGTTGACGGCGCTGCCCTCGTCGAAGATCTTGCGCATCTGCGACCAGGTGAGGCACGTGGCCCAGGTGTTGCCCGGGTTCGCGACAACGGTCAAGCCGTCGGTCCCGATCTTCAACTCAATGAACTCGATGCCGGCGGCCGTACAGGCTTGCTTCTCGGAGTCCTTGATGGGGCGCGAGGCGTCGCTGATGTCGGTTTCGCCCTTGCAGAACTTCTCGAACCCTCCGCCCGTGCCCGAGATGCCGACGGACACTTTCACCTTGCTCGCCTTGCCGAACTCCTCGGCGGCGGCCTCAGCGATCGGGCCGACGGTGCTGGACCCGTCGACGACGACGTTACCGGACAGACCGGAGTAGTCGATCGCCGCGCCGGACGCCTTCGTGGGGCTGGCGGACGCGGCGGGCGTCGTGCCGCTGGCGGACTTCGTCGGAGTCTTGTCCTTGCTGTCGTCGCCGCCGCATGCGGCAAAGGCCACCACACTCACGGCGGCCAGTCCTGCCGCGAGCGCCGCCAGCTTTCCGGCTGTCCATCTACGTTGCTTCACGTTTCTCCGTTCTCCTTCCGGTCGTACCGGTGATCAGCCGCGCGCCTCCGGGCACGCGGTGCAATTCCTCCGCCTCACTCGATCGCAGACTAGTCGCGGCTCATTAACGGGTGGTTAACAGCGATTAACGGAGGGTCAAGGGCGGTGCAGAGATGAATTCGCCGGGTTAACGTTGCGATACCCTGTTAGGAAGCCGAAGGGAGTTCCGCGATTATGTCTCTATCGATCCCTCGCGTCCTCGCCGTTGCGGGCCTGCTGCTGGGCGCAGCCGTGCTGCTGACCGGCTGCCCGCAGCCGAACGCCTACACCGTGCGCCGCGCCTTCCCGCAACTCCGGTTCGCCAGCATGGTGGGCTTGCAGCCGATACCGGGCGACGGCGACCACGCGCTGCTGCTGACGCAGGACGGCATCATCCGACGCGCGAACCTTGCCGACGACGCGGCCGCGCCGACGGTCTTCCTCGACATTCGCGACCGTCTCATCCAGAGCCCCGGGCCGGAGCAGGGGCTGCTCGGCCTCGCGTTCGCGCCGGATTACCCGGCCAGCGGCCGGTTCTACATCTACTACACCGCCGGCCCGCCGATGAAGAACACCATCTCCCGATTCGTCGCGCGCGGCGACGCCGCCGAACTGGCGTCGGAGCGTATCCTGCTCCAGATCAACCAGCCGTTCCAGAACCACAACGGCGGCTCGCTGGCGTTCGGGCCGGACGGCTACCTCTACGCGGGCGTCGGCGACGGCGGGTCGGCGGGCGACCCGTCCGGCTACGGCCAGCGCTTCGACACGCTGCACGGCAAGATCCTCCGCATCGACGTCTCGGGCGACGCGTACACGATCCCGCCCGACAACCCGTTCGCGGGGCAGGATGCGCGCGGCGAGATCTACGCCTATGGCCTGCGCAACCCGTGGCGCATGAATTTCGACCAGGCGACCGGCCAGCTCTGGACCGGCGACGTCGGCCAGAACGCCTGGGAGGAGGTCGACCGCATCGTCGCGGGCGGCAACTACGGTTGGGACCGCATGGAAGGTGCGCATTGCTATGAGCCGCCGGACGGTTGCGATGCGTCGGGCATGTTGCTCCCGCGCGTCGAGTACAGCCACGAGTTCGGCTGCTCGATCACCGGCGGCTTCGTATACCGCGGCCGCGAGATGCCGGAACTGACCGGCTGGTACATCTACGGCGACTACTGCAGCGGCCGCATCTGGGCCGTCGACGCGGGTACGGACTCCGGCGCGGCGATCCCGATCGCCGATACGGGGCGCAGCATCGCGTCGTTCGCGCAGGACAAGGATGGAGAACTCTACATCGTCACGTTCAACAACGAGATCGACAAGCTCATACGGAAGTGACGGGCACGATCCCAGGGTGACGATCCACGAGGCCTACGGGCCGTAGGCTTCGCGGATCACTTCCCGCAGTTCGCCGCGAGGCTGCCGATCGCGGTGATGCGGCGGCCCATCGCTATCGGATCGACGAAGCCGTTCGTCGCGTAGCCGACGCTGATCCCCGTCTCGGGATCGCCCCAGGCGATCTGCCCGCCGGCGCCGCCGTGCCCGAACGCCTGCGGCGAGCAGGTGCGCCCGAACCCGCGGTAGACCGCGTTGCCGTCGCCGCCCGCGACGACGACGCCGAGCGCGCGGTTCGTATTCACGTTCAGCGACGGGTCGATGTACTTCAGCATCAAATCGATGTGCTGCGGCCGCGCTCGCACTTTCGTGCCGAACTCGATCGTCTCGCGCTTCATGATGCGCGTGCCGTCCGCGGTCTCGCCGCCGTTGACGAGCGGTTGGTAGAACAGCGCCATCGTCGCGGCGGAGGCGACGCCGCCGCCGCCGGGCACGCCGGCAGCGCGCGCCGCGGGTTCGTTGAAACGCAGGATCGCCTCGGGCGTCACCTCGCCCCAGCCGCCGGGCGGCTCGACGGGCGGGCTCATGTAGCAGACGTCGGCGACGCGATGCTGCTGATCGAGCGGACAGCCGATGTACAGCTCGCCGAGGCCCATCGGCCCGGTGATGCGCTCGCGAATGAATTCCTTCCACGGAAGCCCGCCGCGGCGCTCCAGGATCTCGGACAGCACCCAGTGCATCGACGTGGCGTGGTACTCGTACTGGCTGTCGACCGGCCAGTTCAGGCGCCACTCGCTGAACGCGCGCAACAACGCCGCGCGGTCCGTCCACTTCTCCGCCGCGAAGGGCGCCAGCGGGAAGCCGCCCGCATGCAGCATCAGCGTCTCGACGTCGATCGCCTCTTTGCCGTTGGCGCCGAACTCGGGGATGATATCCGCCACCTTCTCACTAAGCCGGAGCTGGCCTTCTTCGAACAACAGCCACACCGCCGCGGACACGACGGCCTTCGTCGACGAGAAGAAGTGGTACAGCGTGCCGTCCGTCGCCGGCTGCTCGGCGCCGCCCTGCACGGCGCGGCCGTAGGTGCGCATGCCCGCCAGCTTGCCGTGCCGCGCGACCGCGACCTGCGCGCTGGGCAGCGTCCCATCGTCGACGTCGCGCTTCGCGCGCGCGAACACCGCCTCCAGCTTCTCGCTGTCGATGCCGAGGTCCTCGGGCATCGATGCCAGTTGCTTCGCGTCGATCATGGATGTCCTCCGTTCGTGGGCGGCGCCGCCGCATCGAACCTCAGGATACTGTCTTCGCCGCTGCCGATCATCTGCCGGCCGCACCAGGCAGCCACACGTTCGGCCCAGCGCGCGGGCTATGGCTTTACCGCACCAGCAGCACGACGACCACGACGAGCCCGTATGCGATCACGCTGATGCGCAGCCACTGCCGCCCAAGCCGCCGCGCGACGCCGACACCCAGGTAGCCGCCGGCCATCGCGCCCGCGGCCATCACCGCGGCGGGCGCCCACTCGACGGGCCCGAACAACGCGAAGTACACGACCGCGATGGCATTGATGATCAGCGAAAGCATGCCCTTGAGCGCGTTCGAGTGCTGGATGTCGTCGGGCAGCAGGATGCTCAGGAACGCCAGCGTGAGGATGCCGAGGCCCGCGCCGAAGTACGCGCCGTAGATCGCCAGCACGAACGTCGATGCCAGCAGCGGCAGCGGCACGTGCCCGGCGCCGCGCGACGCCAGCCGGTGCGTCTGCGCGAACGCCGCCAGCCGGTCCTGGAACGCCATCAGCGCGCACGCGAACAGGATGAGGAACGGCACGATGACGTCGAACGCGGACTGCGGCGTGGAAAGCAGGATCACCGAGCCGGCGAGCGCGCCGAGGACGCTGGGCGCGGCGAGGGCGATGAGGCGCGTCCGCTGTCGCCCCAGCTCCGTCCGATAGCCGACGGAGCCGGCCGCGTATCCCGGCCACAGCGCGACCGTGTTCGTCACGTTCGCCGTCTTCGATGGGTAGCCGAACGCGAGCAGCGCCGGGAAGCTGATCAGCGAGCCGCCGCCGGCGACCGCGTTGATCGCGCCCGCGGCGAATGCCGCGAGGAGCAGCCCGAGGTACTCGATGATGCTCATCGGTCGGTCGGTCGGTCGGTCAGCCGGTCAGCCATCAGGGCAGAGGATAGCGGTTCCTGATTCCAGGTTCTCGGTCCGTTGTCTGGTTCTTGGTCCTGGCCGAGCGTGATACGCTTACGCCACCGGCCACACGAACCACCGATGAGGGAAACGTCATGACGACAGAAACTCGCTCCACCACCGCGGGCGGCATCGACTACACCGCCATCGACAGCGCGATCGGCCTGAACTGGTACGACGCGGACCCCAACCTGCAGCAGCTCGTCGAGCGGATGGCGCTGCCGGAGGACCGGGCGTTCGCGGAACAGCACCTGCGCAACATGGGCGGTGTGATCGGCGGGCCGATAGCGGCGCGCGCGGAGGTGACGGACAAGCATCCGCCGAGCCTCGAGAAGTACGACGCGTCGGGCAATGAGATCAACGAGGTCGTGCACCACCCCGGCGCTCTCGAGACGAAACGCGATCTGTGGGAGAACGGCTTCATCGGCCTGCGCTGGACGGAGGAGGTGCGACGCACGCGCGCCGGCCACCTGCCGTCCGTCGTCAACAGCGGCTTCTCGTACTTCCTCAGCCAGGCGGAGACGGGCATGCTGTGCGCCATCGGCATGACCAGCAGCGCCGCCGGCATCGTCGACCAGCACGCGCCGGCCGACGTGCGAGAGCGCTTCCTGCCGCACCTGACGACGATGGACTACGCGGAGGCCTGGGACGGCGGCATGTTCTTGACGGAGATACGCGGCGGCAGCGACCTGGCCGCCAGCGAGTGCGGCGCCGTGAAGAGCGCCGACGGCTGGCGCGTCAGCGGCTCCAAATGGTTCTGCTCGAACCTCGACGCGGAGGCGATCCTCGCGCTGGCGCGGCCGGAGGGCGCCGATCCCGGCCTGCGCGGCCTGGCGCTGTTCCTCATCCCCAGGCGCCGGCGGGACGGCACGCGCAACGGCATGCACATCCGGCGGCTGAAGGACAAGCTGGGGACCCGGGCGGTGCCAACGGGCGAGGTGGACTTCGTCGACGCTGAGGCGTACCTCATGGGTCGCGAACAGGGAGAGACGGCGGCGCGCGATGGGCGCGGCATCAACCGCATGATGGAGATGGTGCAGGGCTCGCGGGCCGGCATCGCGCTGATGGGGCTCGGCATCATGCGCCGGAGCTTCCTCGAAGCGGCGATCTACGCCCATCACCGAACCGCCTTCGGGCGGCTCATCGCCGAGTTCCCGCTGGTGCGAGAGACGCTGGTCGAGATGGCGGTGGAAGTCGAGGCGGGCTGCGCTATCGCGTTCGAAATGGGTGAGGCGGGCACCCGGCGGGACGAGGAGTCGAAACGCTTGTACCGCATTCTGGTACCGCTGGCAAAGCTGCGGTGCGCGCGCCGCGGCCTCGACCTCGCCTCGCAGGCGGTGGAGATTCACGGCGGCAACGGGTATATCGAGAACTGGCCGGTCGCGCGCCAGTTGCGCGACGCGCAATGCCACACGATCTGGGAGGGCACCGAGAACATCATCTGCCTCGACGTGCTGCGTTCGATGACGAAGGAGCATGCCGACGAGGCGCTGTTCGCGCGCGTCGAGCGCGCGCTCGGCGGCGCGGAGCATCCCGCGCTGACGAACACGGCGTCGCAGGTCGGCAGGGCGGTCGATGAGGTGAAGGAAGCGATCGCGTGGCTCGAACACGCTCCACAGGAGGTGCGGCTGCTTCAGGCGCGGCGTCTCTCGAACTACATGGCCGACGTCGTGCAGGCCGGGCTGCTCATCGAGGAGGCGGTGTGGGAGTTGGCGCACAAGAACTCGGCGCGGAAGGCCATCGTCGCGCGATACTTCGTCGCGACGCGACTGACCGACCGGCCGCTGCGCGGCATCACGTCGGCCGACACGACGGTGCTCGACTTCTTCGAGCCGATCGTGCGCTATCAGCCGGTCTCACCGAAGGCGATCGGCTGAGATGACGCCGGCAGACGTCGCCGATGGCGCCCTGGCGCCGCTCACGGTCCGCCGCAACGCCGAGATCTACGAGATCGACGGCGGCTGGTTCCACGCGCGCTGGCACTTCAGCTTCGACCAGTACTACGACCCGCAGAACATGAACGTCGGCCTGCTGCGCGTCTTCAATCACGACACGCTCCGCCCCGGCGCCATCTGGCCCATGCACCCGCACCGCGACGTTGAAGGCATCACCTACGTGCTCGCGGGCGAGTTCGAGCACGCGGACAGCCTGGGCAACGGCGGCGTGCTGCTGCCCGGCGGCGTCCAGCGCATGACGCTCGGCTCCGGCGCCGATCACTCGGAGCGCAACCACTCGCGGACGGAGCCGATGCAGTTCATCCAGATGTGGATCATGCCGGACCGCCGCGGCCTGCAGCCGTCGAACGAGCAGCGGCAGTACACCGCCGAGGACCGCCACAACCGCCTGTTGCGTATCCTGCGCCCCGAGGGCACGGACGGCGACGGCGTGCTGGTGCACCAGGACGCCAGCATCTATGTCGCCCGGCTCGACGCGGGCGTGAGCGTCGAGCACGCGTTCACGCCCGGGCGCGCCGGCTACTTCTACCTCATCGACGGCAAAGCCGACGTGCATGGCAACGCGCTGGCCACCGGCGATGCGGCGAAGATCCTGGACGCGGGCGCGCTGCGCGTGCACGCCAGCGCCGCGAGTGAGCTGATCCTCATCGACGTCCCGACGAGCAACAAGCCCGGCTCTTAGCCGACGTTCAGGTCCTGAGCGACCGGCATCTCGACGCGCACGGTCGTGCCGGCGCCGGGCGCGCTCTCGATGCTGAACGCACCGCCCGCCGCGCGGACGCGCATCGGCATGTTGCGCAGCCCGTGATGGTCCTCCGGGTGCCGGGCGCCCGTATCGAAGCCCACACCGTTGTCGTGCACTTCCACGCGTACGGCGCCGCCGTCCGATGCCAGCACCAGCCGCACCGACGTGGCGCGCGAGTGTTTGCGCGCGTTCGCCAGCGCCTCCAGCGCCACATGGAAGATCGCGATACCGCGGTCCTCATCCATCGACGGGAGTCCCGGCGCGATCTCGACCGACGTGTCGATCAGCGAGTTCACCCTGAACTCCTGCGCGAGGTTCATCAGCGACTCCTCGAGGTCGCCGGTGAAGCGCGTCGGCCGCAGCTCGAAGATGTAGCTCCGGATGTCGCGGATCGTGTCGTTCAGCTTCTCGATCGCCTGGTCGATCCGCCTCTGCGCCTCGGCCGGATCCGCCCTGACGTCACCGGCTGCCGCTTCGAGGTTCAATCCGACCGCGTAGATCGACTGGATGATGCCGTCGTGCAGGTCCATGCCAATGCGTGCGCGCTCACGCTCTGCCTTCGCCTCCAGCCGCAGACGTTCGCGTTCGTCTTGCATCCGCCGCTGCTCAGTGATGTCGCGCAGCACCCTGCTGAAGCCCCGGAGCTTGCCGTGCTCGTCGCGCAGCGCCGTCGTGACGATGCTCGCGAGGTACTGCGAACCATCCTTGCGCACGCGCAGCCCCTCCACCTCAGACCGGCCGTCCTCCTCCGCGAGCGCCAGCTCATGCGCAGGTGTACCGCGCTCGATGGCGTCGCGGGGGTAGAACGCAGAGCAGTGCCATCCCTGACACTCTTCGGCCGCATACCCCGTGATCAGTTCTGCGCCCGCGTTCCAACTCAGCAGATATCCGTCCGGGTCCAGCATGAAAATGCCGTAGTCCTTCACGTCGTCCACGATCAGCCGAAAGCGCTCGTCGCTCTCGCGCAGCGCCGCCTCGGCTCGCTTGCGCTCGCTGATATCGCGGACGATCGCCATCACGAACGCCGCGCCGTCTATCCGTTGAGGGCTGAGGCTGATCTCGACGGGAAACTCCGTCCCGTCCTTGCGCCGCCCGACCAGCTCCAGGCCGCTGCCCATCGCCCGCAGGCCGGGCGCACGCGCGTACTTCGCCTCGTGCTGGATGTGGGCTTCGCGGAACCGCTCCGGGATCAAGATGCCCACGGACTGGCCGATCAGCTCGTCGCCCCCGTACCCGAAGAGCCGCTGCGTCTCGCGGTTGACCAGCACAATGCGCCCGCGGCCGTCCACCTCGACGATGCCGTCGGGCGCCGATTCGACCAGCGCCCGGTAGCGATCCCCAGCTTCCTCGGCCGCCGCTCGCGCCGCCAGCGCCCCGGCCAGCACGTCGCCGGTCAGGTCCTCCGCGCTCCGCGTGTTTGCTTCTCTGCTCGTCACGTCTCCCGCCCGGCCAAACGTCGCGTTGTTGTCGTCCCCGTCCAGCCTAGCGCATGGCTCGCGCCCGCGCGCACCGCGAGACGGCGGCCCGGCACGCTGGCGGCGCGGACGGGGGCAGCGAACAGGCCCCGCCGTAGCGGGGCCTTTGACTCGCAGTGGTAGCGCGTGCGGGATTCGAACCCGCGATCTTCGCCTTGAGAGGGCGATGTCCTGGGCCGCTAGACGAACGCGCCTCGTGGCTGGGGATGGAGGACTCGAACCCCCACATACGGATCCAGAATCCGCTGTCCTACCATTAGACGAATCCCCAAATCGCGTTGAAGTCTAGCACGGCCGTTCTCGA
>JBBTPG010000018.1:16343-20940 GCA_038066315.1 Chloroflexota bacterium
CCTACCATTAGACGAATCCCCAAATCGCGTTGAAGTCTAGCACGGCCGTTCTCGATGCGACAACCGGCAGCACCCTGATCTGTCAGAGCGAATCAGCCGCCGCCTTCAGCCGCGCAAGGCAGCGATCCTTGCCCAGGATCTCCATGCTTTCGAACAGCGGCGGCGTGATCGTTCGCCCCGTCACGGCGACACGCAGCAACGAGAACAGATCGCCGGCCTTGACGCCCAACTCCTCGGCCAGCGCGCGCAGCACGGCTTCGAGCGCGTCGTGCGACCATGCGTCCAGCGCACCCGCGCCGGCCGCCGACCGTTCCAGCGCCGCCTTCGCGTCCGCGGCACGATCCCTGAACGCCTTGCCGAGCAACTCGTCGCGGGAGTAGTGCAGATCGTCGCTAAAGAAGAAGTCGCAGTACTCGACGACCTCCGAGAGCAGCTTGACGCGCTCGCGGATCAGCGGTGCGATGCGGGCGACGAGCGCGCGGTCGACCGGACGGCCGGCCGACGCCGGCAGATCGTGCTCCAGCCGCCGCGTGAATGTGTCGACGAGCGCGTCTTCCGGCATCTCGCGGATGTACATGCCGTTCATCCACGTCAGCTTCTCCACGTTGAACACGGCCGGATTCTTGACGATGCGCTCCAGCGTGAAGTGCTCGATGAACTGCTCGCGCGAGATGATCTCCGTCTTGTCATCGAGCGACCAGCCGAGCAAGCCGAGGAAGTTGAACACGGCGTCGGGCAGGTAGCCCGCGTCGCGATACTCGAGCACGCTCGTGGCGCCGTGGCGCTTGCTGAGCTTCGCGCCGTCCGGCCCGAGCACCAGCGGCAGGTGCGCCAGCACCGGCGGCTCGTAGCCGAGCGCCTTGTAGATCAGCAGGTGGCGGGGCGCCGAGGAGATCCATTCGTTGCCGCGAAGCACGTGCGTGATCTTCATCATCTCGTCGTCGACGATGTACCCCAGGTGATAGGTCGGGAAGCCGTCCGACTTCAGCATCACGAAGTCGTCGATCGTCGCCAGGTCGAATGTCGAATCGCCGAAGACGGCGTCGTGCAGCGTGACCGCGCCCGCCAGCGGCGTCTTGAACCGCACGACGCAGCTCCGGCCCTCCGCCTGCGCCTCGCGGCAGGACGCTGCCTGGCCTTCAGGCTCGCGGCAGCGGCGGTCGTACTTCGGCGGCTGCTTCAGGCGGGACTGCTCAGCTCGCACCGCATCGAGCCGCTCCGACGAGCACCAGCACTCGTAGGCATCGCCCTGCGCGAGCAGCCGGTCCGCCGCCGCGCGGTAGGACTCGATGCGCTCCGACTGCACGTACGGCGCGTACGGCCCGCCGATATCCGGCCCCTCGTCGTAATCGAGCCCGAGCCAGCGCAGGCTCTCCGAGATCTTCTCAATGGAGTCGGGCGCTAGGCGTGTGCGGTCGGTGTCCTCGAGCCGGAGGATGAACTTGCCGCCGTGCCGCCGGGCAAGCAGGTAGTCGAACAGTGCGGTGCGGATGTTGCCGATGTGCGGCACGCCCGTCGGACTTGGCGCGTAGCGTGTGCGGACGGTCATGGGTGGAGTTTACAGTTTACAGTTGTCAGTTCACAGTCCTCAGTTCAGAGGGCGTGCAGCGTTTTCACTTCGGCGAGCATCGCGTCGAAGCCTGGCGGCGTGCGCGACGCGACGGCGCCGAGCGGGTCGGGCGCCGGGGGGTCGCCGCGCAGCACTTCGATCGTCCGCCGCACGCACCACGGCAGCGCCACGAGGTGATAGCCGCCCTCCAGCGCGAGCAGCAGACGCCCGTCGCACAGCTCCGCCGCCGCGTCCTTCACCATCGACACGAGCGCGCCGAAGCCGTCGACGCTGAGCTGCTGCCCGGCGATCTCGTCGGCGAAGTGCGCATCGTACCCGGCCGACACGAGCACGAGCTGCGGGCGGTAGCGGTGCAGCGCCGGCATCGCCACGTCCTCGAACGCGCGCCGGTACGCCTCGTCGCCGGCGCCGTGCGGCATCGGGATGTTGACGTTGCACCCGCGCCCGGCTCCGGCGCCGATCTCGCGCGCCGCGCCCGTACCCGGGTAGAACGGGTACTCGTGCGTCGAGATGTAGAGCACGCCGGGATCGTCGTAGAACGCGTCCTGCGTGCCGTTGCCGTGGTGCACGTCGTAGTCGACGATCGCCACGCGCTCGAGGCCGTACGTGCGCCGCGCGTACGCCGCGGCGACGGCGACGTGGTTGAACAGGCAGAAGCCCATCGCCTGGTCGGGAGTGGCGTGGTGCCCCGGCGGCCGCACCAGGCAGAACGCCGACGTCACGTCCTGCCGCATCACCGCGTCGAGCGCGGCCAGCGTGCCGCCGACGACGCGCATCGCGACGTCGTACGAGCGCGGCGTGATCAGCGTGTCGGGATCGACCCAGCCGCCGCCGCCCTCGGCCGCGCGCCGCACTGCCGCGACGTACGCCGGATCGTGCACGAGCGCGGCCTCCTCGGGCGACGCGTCCCGCGCGGGGATGCGCGCGAGCTTCGCCAGCAGCCCGCACTCCTGGAGCAGCGCCATCGTCGCGAGCATGCGGTTGCCGTTCTCCGGGTGCACGCCCGTATCGTGTTCGAGAAACAACGGATCGTAGACGAAGCCGGTCACGGGGGTGAGTGTACAGTTGACAGTTGACAGTTGACAGACAGTTCACAGTTCTCAGTTCTCAGTGATCTTCACTGCTAACTGTGAACTGTGAACTGTAGACTCCCACCATGTACGTCATCGGCACCGCCGGACACGTGGACCACGGCAAGTCGCTGCTGGTCGAAGCGCTCACCGGCATCGATCCGGACCGCCTGCGCGAGGAGAAGGCGCGCGGCATGACGATTGACCTGGGCTTCGCGTGGCTGACGCTGCCCGGCGGGCGCAGTGTCAGCATCGTCGACGTGCCCGGGCACGAACGCTTCATCAAGAACATGCTCGCGGGCGCCGGCGGCGTAGACCTGGCGCTGCTCGTCGTCGCCGCCGATGACGGCGTCATGCCGCAGACGCGCGAACACTTGGCGATCCTCGACCTGCTCGGCGTCCGGCACGGCGTCGTCGCGCTGACGAAGCGCGATATCGTCGACGATGACTGGCTTGCGCTCGTCACGAACGACATCGACGATCTGCTCGACGGCACGGCGCTCGCCGGCTCGCCCGTCGTGCCGTGCTCGTCCATCACGCGCGCGGGCCTCGATGACCTGCTGGCGGCGATCGAGAGCGCCATCGACGGCCTGCCTCCGAAGCGCAACATCGGCCGCCCGCGCCTGCCGATCGACCGCGTCTTTACGATCGCCGGCTTCGGCACCGTCGTCACGGGCACGCTGATCGACGGCGAGCTGGCGGCCGGCGCGGAGATCGAGCTGATGCCGGGGCGGTTGCGCGGCCGCATCCGCGGGCTGCAGGCGCATCGAGACAAGGTGGAGCGCGCGTCGCCCGGCATGCGCACCGCCGTCAACATCACCGGCATCGACAAGGACACGATCCGCCGCGGCCTCGTGCTCGCCGCGCCGCGCACGCTCGCCGCGACCGGCGTGGTCGACGTGCGGCTCGTGGCCGTGGCGGGGCTGCCGCACGCCGTGCGCCACAACATGAACGTGACGTTCCACTGCTTCGCGGACGAAGCCAACGCGCAGGTGCGCCTGCTCCAGCCGGGAGACCTCCGCCCCGGCGACTCCGGCTGGGCGCAGATCAAGCTCGAAACGCCCGTGGCCGTGGTGCGCGGCGACCGCTTCGTCTTGCGCACGCCCAACGACACGATCGCCGGCGGCGTCATCGCCGATGTCGCGCCGAAGCGCCACCGCCGCGGCGACGCCGCCATGATCGCCGCGCTCGAGGTGCTGCTTTCCGGCTCGCCGAGCGACGCCGTCCTCGCGGCGGTCGGGCGCAGGCCGCTCATCGATCGCGCAACGCTCACGTCCGAGCTCGCGTTCTCGGGCGCCGATGTCGACGCAGCACTCGCCGAACTCGTCAACACGGGCGCGCTCGTGCTGCTGGGCGATGGCGCCGGCGCGCGCGCTGTGCTGCCGGACGCATTCGATCGCCTCACATCAGCAGCGATGGCCGTGCTCGACGCGTTTCATCGCGAGCATCCGCTGCGCCCCGGTATGCCGCTGGAGGAGTTGCGGTCGCGGCTCGGCCTCAATGCGGAGGCGTTCCAGCTCGTCGCCGGCGTGCTGCGCGGCGTGACCGTGAGCGGCGCGACGGCATCGCTGGCGACGTTCCGTCCGGAGCCAACGCGGGCACAACAGCAACAGATCGCTGCGTACCTGGCAGCGCTCCGCGCCTCGCCCGGCGGTACGGACGCGGCCTGCGAGCCGGCACTCCGGGCGTATCTCGTCGAGACCGGCGCCGTCGTCGATGCGGGAGGCGGCGTCCTGTTCGAAGCCGCCTCGTTCGACGCGATGACCGCAAATATCCGGACGCACATCGAGCAGCACGGCGCAATCACGCTCGCGCAAACGCGCGACCTCATCGGCACGAGCCGCAAGTACGCGCAGGCGCTGCTCGAGCATCTCGACCGCCTCCGCGTCACTCGCCGTGTCGGCGACGAGCGCGTGCTGCGGTAGCAGGACGCTGACACCGCGCGGGTGAACCGCCT
>JBBTPG010000019.1:0-1051 GCA_038066315.1 Chloroflexota bacterium
TCCTTCGAAGGCGGCAAGGCGTCGCTGCTCGCCGTCGCGGAGGGCTCCGCGGCCCAGCAGGAGCAGGCGCTGCTCCCCGGCGTGAAACTCGTCGCCGCGTTCCAGAACCTCAGCGCGAAAAAGCTCCTCAAGGGCGGGCCGCTGGAGGCCGATGTCGTCGTCTGCGCGGACGACGCCGAAGCGAAGAAACAGATCATGGAGCTCGCGGCCTCGATCGAAGGCGTGCGCGGCGTCGATGGCGGCGCGCTCGCGAACGCGCAGATGGTCGAAGGCATCACCGTGCTGCTCGTCAGCATCAACCGCAACTACAAGACACAGGCCGGCATCCGCATCGCAGGCATCGCGTGAGCGAGATCCGCATCATCGGCCTGCCCGGTATGCCCGAGGTCCGCGCCGGTGACGACCTGCCCGCGCTCATCGTCGCCTCCGCACGCTCCGGCGGCGTCATGATCGAGGACGGCGACGTGCTCGTCGTCACCCAGAAGGTCGTCTCGAAGGCGGAAGGACGCATCGTCGATCTCGCGAGCGTCACGCCGTCGCCGTTCGCCCAGCACTATGCGGCGATGTTCGACAAAGACGCGCGCCAGATCGAGGTCGTGCTCAGCGAGACGAAGCGCATCGTCCGCATGCAGCACGGTGTGATGATCTGCGAGACGCGCCACGGCTTCATTTGTGCCAACGCCGGCGTCGACGCGTCGAACGTCGAGAAGACCGGCACGCTCTGCCTGCTGCCCATCGATTCCGATGCGTCCGCGCGCCGCATCCGCGCGGCCGTCCGCTCCGCGCTCGCCGCCGATGTCGCGGTCGTGATCTCGGACACCTTCGGCCGTCCCTGGCGCGAGGGCCATGTGAACTTCGCGATCGGCGTCGCCGGCATCCGGCCGCTGATCGACTACGCCGGCCAGCACGATCCCGCAGGCTACGAGCTGCGCGTCACGATGATGGCCGTCGTCGACGAGCTGGCCGCAGCCGCCGAACTCGTGCACGGCAAGCTCGCCCGCGTCCCCGTCGCCATCATCCGCGGCGTCGAATACCAGCGCGCCGACGACGC
>JBBTPG010000020.1:0-2942 GCA_038066315.1 Chloroflexota bacterium
GCGCGAGCGCTGCCCGCTGGACGCCGCCGCCTGCCACGAAGGACTCGCGCAACTCGCGACGCGGCGCGGTGATGTGGAGGCGGCGGACCGGCACAGCCGCGATGCGACTGAGCTGCGCATGCGGCACGCGCTCCGTCGTTAGGTCGGAGGCGCGTGGCGCAGGCGTCGGGATGACGGCGATGGATGGAGAGGAGCGGGCGGCCACGCGGGGGTCTCCTCCGGCGACTCTTCGACCGCCCCTACGGTGCTCCGCCTATTCCACGGTCACGGTCTTGGCGAGGTTACGGGGTTGGTCGACGTCGCAGCCGCGGCGGATGGCGATGTGATACGACAGCAGCTGCATCGGGATCGCGCTCAGCAGCGGATACAGCAGGGGCGTCGTCCGCGGCAACGACAGGACGTAGTCGCACTTCGACGCCAGTTCGTCGTCCCCCTCGGTCACGATGCCGATCACGATCCCGTCGCGCGCCCGCACCTGCTCGATGTTCGACAGCATCTTGTCGCGCGTGCCGTCGTCGAGCGCCAGCGCGACGACCGGCATCGTCCGGTCGATCAGCGCGATCGGTCCGTGCTTCATCTCGCCCGCCGGATACCCCTCGGCGTGGATGTAGCTGACCTCCTTGAGCTTCAGCGCGCCCTCCATCGCCATCGAGTACTGGACGCCCCGCGCCAGGAACAGGAAGTTCTGGCTCGACGAAAGCGCGTGCGCGATCTCCGCGATCTGCGGCTCCATCTTCAGCACGCGCCCCATCAGCCCCGGCAGGTGCACCAGGTCGCCGAGCAGCTCCGCCAGCCGCGCGTCGTCCACGACGCCGCGCACCCTCCCGGCGTGGCACGCCAGCAGGTACAGTGCTGTGATCGACGCCGTCAGCGTCTTCGTGCTCGCGACGGCCACCTCCGGCCCGCACCGCGTCAGCACCGCCCCGTCCGCGACGCGCGTCGTCTGCGCGCCTGGTGTGTTGCAGATCGTAATCTGCGGCGCCCCCCGCCGCTTCGCGTCCGCCATCGCCTCCAGCGTGTCCACCGTCTCGCCCGACTGCGCCACCGATACCACCAGCGTCTCCGGCCCGATCAGCGAATCGCGGTACCGGAACTCCGACGAGTTGTCGACCTCCGCCGGCAGCCGCGCGATCTGCTCGAAGTACGTCCGGCCCACCAGCGCCGCGTGCATGCTCGTGCCCATGCCCACCAGCACCACGCGCGCGACCGACCGCAGCACGTCGTCGCCGATGCGCAGGTCCTCGAGATCGACTCCCGGCGGGTCGAACGACGCGCGCCCGCGGAACGTGTCCATGACGCACTCTGGTTGCTCCATGATCTCTTTGAGCATGAAGTGCTTGTACGCGCCCTTGGCAGCCGACACCGGGTCGAACGGCACGTGCTGCGGCTCCTTCGCCAGCGGCGCCCCGTCGAATCCGATGTACGACGCGCCGTCCGCGGTCACGCGCGCGATCTCCCCGTCCGAAAGAAACGCGACCTGCTGCGTCTCCGGGAGCACCGCCGCAAGGTCGCTCGCGACGAACATCTCGCCCGCCCCGTACCCGACGACCACGCCGCCCGCGTTCCCCACCCGCGCGGCGATGATCAGCCCCGGCTCGCGCGACGACATCACGACGATCGCGTGCGCCCCCTCCAGCCGCGCGATCGTCCGCCGGAACGCCGTGAGCAGGTCGTCGCCCGCATCCATGTACGTTTCGACGAGATGCGGCACGACCTCCGTGTCCGTCTCCGACCGCAGCGCGTGCCCGCGCTCGCGCAGCCCCGCACGCAGCTCGAGATAGTTCTCGACGATCCCGTTGTGGATGACGACGACGTCGCCTCGGCAGTCCGTGTGCGGGTGCGCGTTGTCCGTCGTCGGCTTGCCGTGCGTCGCCCACCGCGTGTGGCCGATGCCCGTGCGCCCCGCCGGATACGCGCCCTCAAGTCCGCTCCGCAGGGCCCCGAGCTTCCCTGCGCCCTTCGCGATGTGGATCGCTCCCGCATCGTCGATGACCGCGATACCCGCGCTGTCGTACCCGCGATACTCCAGCCGCTGCAAACCATCCAGCAGCAGCGGCGCCGCATCGCGTTCGCCCGTGTACCCGATGATCCCGCACATCAGCGCACCTCCGCTCGACCTGTGCCGAGGGCGGGTACCACGCGCCCGCGATGGATCACAGCCGCCCCCGGCTGTGCGTCCGTCATGGTCAGCTCGATGTCATTCGCCCGATTCCGTTCGTAAAGCAACATGATCTCCTCTCGCGCGGCCCGCATCAACGCCGGGCCGCGCGCACACCGATCCCGCGCAGGCAAGCTTGCCCGCGCGCCCGATTGACGTGGCTTGTGTGCGAGAGGGGAGTGATTCGCGGCCGTGTCGGGCCGGGCACGCTGGATCGGTCTCTGTCGGGCGCTTCCGCGCCGCGTTTTACGCCGTCCATCACGACTGTGCTGCCGAGAGGCCATCCGCCGAGTGTTTCGATAAGCCTCTGCCTCGTCACCCTGGCTATGCCAGGGCCTGGCGCTTTGTACGTTCACCTCCGCCTCGTCGCTCTCAGCTACCTCCTTCCTGCTTCGACGCCCATCGCCTCGAACTCCACCCACGATTTCCCGTTCGTCGTGGCGCCGACGCCCGCGCCGGTCACGTCCGATTCTAGCGGCTCGGCCACGATTTGCAAGACCTCGCGCATCGTCGAAGCGAACGCGATGGGCGCGCCAATCGCCGCCTGCAGCTCCGCGGGCGTCCGATCGTCGAGGAATCGTGCACCCGTGTAGTCGAGCGCGTACCGTGGCATCACCACCAGATCGCCCACGTCGACGCCCCGCAGCCGGCGCTCGATATCGCCCGCCGTCAGCAGCCCCGACACGTTCACCCGTGGCCCGAAGAACGCGTTCTCCACAGCGTGTACCGCGATCGACACACCCGTCGCCGCCTCGAATTCAGCGCCAAGGATCGCCAGCGTGGG
>JBBTPG010000021.1:0-4829 GCA_038066315.1 Chloroflexota bacterium
AGCGGGTGTTCCAGCAGCCGCTTGATCTCGGCGAGGAATTGGGCGCCCTGGGCGCCGTCGGTGACGCGGTGGTCGGCGGAGAGCGCGACTTTCATGAGCTGGCGGATGGCGATGGCGTTGTCGCGGACGGACGGCCGTGGGGTGACGGTACCGACGCCGAGGATGGCGGTCTGCGGCGGCTGGATGATGCCGATCAGCGTTTCGACGCCGTAGGCACCGAGGTTGGTGACGCAGAAGGTGCCGTCGGTGATCTCGCGCGGCTTCAGGTTGCCGCGCTTCGCGCGCTCGGCCAGGTCACGTGCTTCGCTGGCGATCTGGACGAGCGTCTTCGCGCCGGCGTCGAGGATCGCCGGGGCGATCAGCCCTTCGTCCATGGCGATGGCGATGCAGACGTGCTGCGCGTCATGGCGTGTGATCTCGTCGCCGGCGATCGTCGTGTTGAACTCGGGGTGGCGCTGGAGCGCGAGAGCGCAGGCGCGGACGATGAGGTCGTTGATGCTGACGCGCGCGCCCTCGGGGAGCGTCTCGTTGAGCTGGCGGCGCAGTTCGACGGCGTCGGTCATGTCGATGTCGAGGAGCAGGTAGTAGTGCGGTGCCTCGCGCTTGCTCTGCGACATGCGGCGTGCGATGGCCTGGCGCATCTTGGATGGGGTCGTTGGTCGTTGGTCGTTGGTCGTTGGGTGCGACGGCGGCTTCGCCGCGGGTGCGCTGGCGATAGCGGCTTCGACGTCGCGGCGGATGATGCGGCCGTCGGGGCCCGTGCCGCGGACCTGGCGCAGATCGACGTTGCGTTCGTCGGCGAGGTTGCGGGCAACGGGGGAGACGCGGAGGCGCGTGGCGGAGGCGGGCGAGGTGGAGCGTTCGCCGAGGGCGGACAGGTCTGAAGACCTGTCCTTACGGGTGTCGATCGCCGTGGCCGGCGCGAGTTCGGAGGGGCGTACCGTAGCAGCGGCGGGCGCAGCAGGCTGCGCCCCTACGGTGGCCGGTGCGGCGCCGGCGTTCGCTGGTGCGGCTGTGTACTTCGAGATGTCGTCTTTGGCGTCGGCGATGATGGCGATGATGCCGCCGACGGGGATGACGTCGCCTTCGGCGGCGAGCGTCTTGCGGAAGACGCCGCTCTCGAACGCTTCGATCTCGACGTTGGCCTTGTCCGTTTCGATCTCGGCGATGATCTCGCCGCGCTCGACGGGGTCGCCGTCGTGTTTGAGCCAGCGGAGGATGGTGCCTTCGGTCATGTCTGCGCCCATCTGCGGCATGACGACTTCTGAGATCATCGCTACACCATGCTCTTTGCGAGGCGGACGATGTCTGCCTCCTGGGGGAGCGCGGCCTGTTCGAGCGCGCCGTTGTAGGGCATCGGCACGTCGGCGCCGGAGCAACGCATCACGGGAGCGTCGAGATCGTCGAAGGCGCGCTCCTGGATGATCGCCGCGACCTCGCCGCCGAAGCCGCCGAACTGCCAGTCGTCCTCGATGATGATAGCGCGGTTCGTCTTGCGGACGGATGCGAGGATCGCCTCGGTGTCGAGCGGGCGCAGAGTACGGAGGTTCAGCACCTCGGCGTCGATGCCGTCGGCTTCGAGCTGCTTCGCGGCGCGGAACGCCTGGTGAACGCTGCCGCCGTGGCCGATGAGCGTGACGTCGTTGCCGGCGCGTGCGACGTCGGCCTTGCCGAATGGCAGGTAGTAGGGCTCTTCCGGCACGTCGCCCTTCATCGGATAGAGGGCGGTGTGCTCGATGAAGATGACGGGATCGTCCGACTCGAACGCGGACATGAGCAGGCCCTTGGCGTCGTACGGCGTCGCGGGCGCGACGACCTGGAGGCCGGGGATGTGCGCGTACCAGCTCTCGAGGCTCTGCGAGTGCTGCGCGCCGAGCTGGCTGCCGGCGCCGCCGGCCATGCGAATGACGAGCGGCACGTGCACCTGGTTGTTGGACATGTACCGGAGCTTGGCAGCGTTGTTGACGATCTGGTCGATGGCGAGGAGGCTGAAGTTGATCGTCATGAGCTCGACCATGGGCTTGAGGCCGGCGATGGCGGCGCCGATGCCCGCGCCGACGATGACCGATTCCGCGATGGGCGTGTCCTTGACGCGCTTTTCGCCGAACTCGTCGAGGAAGCCGCGCGTGACGGCGTACGATCCGCCGTAGGCGCCGATATCTTCGCCCATGAGGAAGACGCGCTCATCATGCTGGAGCTGGTAGCGCAGCGCCTGGCGGATCGCCTCTCGGTAGGTGATCTCAGGCATCGCCGGGCTCCTTGTAGACGTGGCGCGTGAGGCTTTCGAGCGGCGGGTTAGGGCTCTCCTCGGCGAAGCGCGCGGCGTCATCGGCCACGGCGTCCGCGCGCGCGTGCATCGCGTCGAGGTCGCTTGCGGCGACCTCCCGGGCGTCGAGCAGCGTCTTCGAGAGCCGCGTGATCGGATCGAGCTTCTTCCAACGCGCGACCTCTTCCTTCGGGCGGTACAGGTCGGCGTCGGCCATGGAATGGCCGCGGAAGCGGAAGCAGATCGCTTCGATGAACGCGGGGCCCTCGCCGGCACGCACCTTCGCCGCGAGGCGGGATACCGCTTTGTGCATGGCGAGGACGTCCATGCCGTCGACCTGCTCGGCATCGATGTTGTACGCCTGGGCGCGCTTGTAGACCTCGACCACGGAGGAGACGCGGCGCATCGACGTGCCCATGCCGTAGAGGTTGTTCTCGCAGACGAAGATGATCGGCAGTTTCCAGACCGACGCGAGGTTCAGCGCCTCGTGGAACTCGCCCTCGTTGACGGAGCCGTCGCCGATGAAGTTGATGGCGATGCGGTCGGTGCCCTTGTACTGCTCGGCGAGGGCGAGGCCGCAGGCGAGCGGCATGTGGCCGGCGACGATGGCGAAGCCGCCGAGGAACGACTTTGCGGCATCGAAGAGGTGCATCGAACCGCCGCGCCCACCGCTGACGCCGGTGGCCTTGCCGAAGAGCTCGGCCATGATGCGCTCGGGCTCGACGCCGCGGGCGAGCGCGTGCCCGTGCTCGCGGTAGTGGCTGACGATGTAGTCGTCGGGACGGAGCGCGGCGATGGCGCCGGTGGCTACTGCTTCCTCGCCGGTGTAGAGGTGGAGGAAGCCTTTGATCTTGCCGCGGGCGTACATCTCGGCCGCTTTCTCTTCGAAGCGGCGAATGTTCATCATCGTCTGGAGGAGGGCGATGCGATCCACGCCGGCGGCGGCGCCGCTCTGCGCGTGGGATGAGGGCGGGCGGTCGATCATGCGCGCCATATCACTCCGTCCAGAAATGGATCGCTTCGCCATCGACGGCGAGCGCGGCTTCCTTCACCGTCTCGGCGAGCGTCGGGTGGGCGGCGACGGTCCAGCCGAGCTCACGCGGCGTCGCCTCGAGCGTCATGCCGAGGGAGGCTTCGGCGAGCAATTCGGTGACCATCGGGCCGATCATGTGTACGCCGAGCGTCTCGCGCGTGTCCGCGTCGGCGACGATCTTGATGATGCCATCCACCATGTTTATCGCCTTGGCGCGGCCATTGGCGCGTATTGGGAACTTGCCTACTTTGACGCCGTGCCCCGCCTCGACCGCCTGCCGCTCGGTGAGGCCGATGCTGGCGACTTCGGGGTGGCAGTAGGTGGCGCACGGCATCTTGGCGTAGTCGAGCTCGGGCACGTCGCGGCCGGCGAGGCGCTCGACGAGCATCACGCCCATGGCAGAGGCGACGTGGGCGAGATTCTTGATGCCGGTGACGTCGCCGATGGCGTAGACGCCGTCGACGCCCGTGGTAAGGCCGGGGCCGGTCTTCACGTAACCGCGCTCGACCCCGACGCCGATACGGTCGAGGCCGAGCGCTTCGACGTTGGCCTCGAAGCCGATGCTCACGAGGACCTTGTCCGCTTCGATCCGCTGCTCCCTGCCGGACGTGGTGAGTGTCACAGCAGCGCGGCCGTTCGCCGCCGTTGCGCTGTGCACCTGCGCGCCGGTGATGAACTTGATCTTCCGCTTCTTATAAGCGCGCTCGAGCTGCGTGCTGATCTCATCGTCCTCGAGTGGCAGCAGGTGGTCGAGCGCCTCGACGATCGTGACATCGACGCCGTAGGCGCTCCAGAAGGTCGCGAACTCCACGCCGATCGGGCCGCCGCCGACGATGACGACGGACGCGGGCTGCTCGCGGAGGGCGAGCGCGTCGCGGCTGTTGATGATCGCCGCGCCGTCGGTCGCGAGGCCGGGCAGCGTGCGCGGGCGGGCGCCGGTGGCGATGATGATCTGGTCGCTGGTCACTGGTCGCTGGTCGCCGATGACTCGGAGCTCGTGCGGTGAGACGAACGAGGCTTTGCCGTTGATGACGGTGACGCCGTTCTTCGCCAGCAGGAATTCAACGCCTTTGACCATCTGGTCGACGATCTGGCGGCTGCGGTCGATGGCCTTACCCATGTCGAGCCTGAGATTGTCGAACGAGACGCCGTAGGTCTCGGCGTCGCGCATGAGGTTGACGACTTCGGCGTTCCAGAGCAGCGCCTTGCTGGGGATGCAGCCCCAGTTCAAGCACAGGCCGCCGACGCGGTCCTGTTCGACGAGCACGACCTTCTTGCCGAGCTGCGCGGCGCGGATGGCGGCGACGTAGCCGCCGGGGCCGCCGCCGATGATGGCGATGTCGTAGTCAGGCAAGGGGGGCCTCGCTGTGTTGATTTGGATTTGGATTGTGATTGTCGGTCGCAGCGTGGGCGATCACGGACGAGTTGCCGCCGAGCGCGGGCGCAGCGGCCTGCACCCCTGCAGCGGATGAGGGCGCATCTGCCGCCCCGGCGTCGCGGGCGTGGTAGGACGAGCGGACGAGCGGGCCG
>JBBTPG010000022.1:0-10752 GCA_038066315.1 Chloroflexota bacterium
GCGCGGCTTCCTCTCGGCGCCCGGCCTGTCGATGCGCACGGCGCACACCTTGAACTCCGGGATCTTCGATTTCGGGTCGTAGACAGCGTTCGTCAGGAAGTTCGCCGCCGAGTCCGCGAGCTTCACGAACGGCACGAAGATCTCTTTGCGCCGCACGGCCTCGGTGGCGAACACCTCGCCGTGCAGCTCGCCGCGCCGCGATGTCACGGTGACCTCCCCGCCGTTGGCCAGGCCTTCCGCCTCGGCATCGAGCGGGTGGATCGCCACGCGCACGGTAGGCGACCGTTCGAGCAGGCCGCGCACGCGCCGGGTCATCGTGCCGCCATGCCAGTGGTACAGCACGCGGCCGGTGTTGAGAATGTACGGGAAGCGGCGGCTTGGCAGCTCGGCGGCCGGCGGGCCCTGCGTCACCGGCACGAAGCGGCCGCGGCCCAGCGGGAACGTCCCGGCGAACAGCCGCGGCGTGCCCGGATGATCGGGCGTCGGGCACGGCCACTGGATGCCGCCCTCATGGTCGAGGCGCGCGTGCGAGATGCCGCTCATCGACGGCGCCAGCGCCGCCAGCTCGTCGAAGATCGCCGCCGGGCTCTCGAAGTCGAAGCCGTGCGCCGGCCGGCCGAGCAGCCGCGCGACGCGTTGCGCGACATCGCAGACGATCGCCCAATCGGGGCGGCTGTCGCCGACAGGCGGGATCGCCTGGCGCACGCGCTGCACGCGCCGTTCGCTGTTCGTGAAGGTGCCTTCTTTCTCGGCGAACGACGTCGATGGCAGCACGACGTCGGCGCGCTCCGCGGTCTCGGTCATGAAGATCTCTTGCACGACGAGGAACTTCAGCCGGTCGATCGCCTCCTCCGCGTGCGCGAGGTGCGGCTCGCTGAGCAGCGGGTTCTCGCCGACGACGTACATGCAGTCGAGCCGTCCTACCGCGGCCTCCTCGATCATCTCCGTCGCGGTGAGCCCCGGCGCGGCGCTAAGCTCACCGCCCCACGCGTCCGCGAACTTCCGGACGACCTCAGCGCCGATGCCCTGCAGCCCTGGGAGCTGGTCTGGCAGGCAGCCGGCGTCGCCGCAGCCCTGCACGTTGTTCTGGCCCCGCAGCGGCGAGATGCCGGAGCCCGGCTTGCCGACCTGCCCCGTCGCCAGCGCGAGGTTGACGAGCGCGTGGGCGTTATCGGTGCCGCAGGTATGCTGCGTCACGCCCATGCCCCAGAGCAGGCACGAACCGCTGAACGGCGGCCGCGCGTACGTCCGCGCCGCGCGCCGCACGAGCTCGGCCGGTACGCCGGTCAGGCGCGCCGTCTCCTCCGGCGCGTATGCGGCGAGGCTCGCGCGCCACTCGTCGAAGCCTTCCGTGCGGCCGTCGATGAACGCGTCGTCTTCCAGCCCTTCGTCGAGCACGGCGCGGGCGAGGCTGTTGAACAGCGCAACGTCCGTGCCGGGGTTCGGCCGCAGCCACATGTCGGTGTAGTCGCACAGGTCGATGCGCGTCGGGTTGACGACGATCAGCTTCGTGCCGCGCGTGTCGATGGCGCGTCGCAACCGCGACGCGATCACCGGATGGTTCGAGCTGGTGTCGCTGCCGACGACCATCAGGCAGCCGGCGTTCTCGTAGTCCTCGTACGAATTGCTCGTCGCGCCGCTGCCGATCTGCAGCAGCATCGCCTTCACGGACGGTCCGTGACAGAGACGCGAGCAATGGTCGATGCTGTTCGTCCCCATCAGCAGGCGGACGAACTTCTGGAAGACGTAGCCGTCCTCGTTCGTCCCCTTCGCTGACGCCAGCGCCGCGAACGAATCGCGATGCTCCACGAGCTTCGCCGCGACGAGGTCGAGCGCTTCGTCCCACGAGGCTGGCTGCAGCTTGCCGTCGCGCCGGATCAGCGGCTGCGTCAGGCGGTCGGCGTGATGTACGAACGATGTGCCGAAGCGCCCCTTCACGCACAGCATGCCGTTGCTCGACGGGTTCGCCGGCTGGTCGAGCACGCCGATCAGCCGGTCGTTGGCGTCGACTTGCAGTGCGATGCCGCAGCCGACGCCGCAGTACGGGCAGGTGCTCGCGACTTCCTTCGCGACGAGCGGGATCGACTCCACGCGCTTCGGCAGGATCGCGCCCGTCGGGCAGACCGACACGCACTGCCCGCACGACGTGCAGATGGATTCGGCGATCGGTCCGTCCATGAACGACGCGATGCGCGCGTCGCGCCCGCTGCCCGCGATCGCGATCGCACCGATGTGCTGCACGTCCTGGCAGGCGTTCACGCAGCGCCCGCAGAGGATGCACGCGCTGAGATCCGTGTCGAAAAACGGGCTGCTGGTATCGACGTGCGGCCTCGGATGCGGATCGTATCGATTCGCGCGGACGTGATATCGCTCCAGTTCACCGCGCAGCTCGCCCGATACGCCTTCGCGTGTCGAAACTACCTCGCCGTCGACCATCGATGCGGTCAGCTCGAGCACGGTGCGCCGTACGCGGTCGAGCGCCTCGCCGGACGTCGATACTGCCATGCCCGTCGTCGCGGGCGTGTGGCAGCTCGCGCGGAGCCCGCGCACGCCTTCGATGGCGACCATGCACGTGCGGCAGGATCCGATCGGCGACTGGTCCTTGTCCTTGCAGAGATGCGGCACGTGGCGTCCAGCCGCGAGCACGGCGTCGAGCACGCTGCTGCGGTCAGCGACGTCTACACTTGTGCCGTCGATCGTGAGCGATACCGTCACGGCGTGTCTCCTTGCAGCTCGGCGGCGAAGTGCCGGCGCGCGCTCAGGTACGGGAGCGGCGCCATCTGCCCAAGACCGCAAAGCGAAGCCGCCGAGATTGCCTCCGACAGTTCGTCGAGCCGCGCCGCCGCATCTGCCGGGAACTCGTCGAGCAGGTCGCGCATGCGGGCCGTGCCCTCGCGGCACGGCGTGCACTTCCCGCACGATTCGGCCGCGTTGTATGCCGTGAGCTGGCGCACGGCGTCCCGGATCGAGATGGAGTCGTCGATCGCGACGATGCCGCCCGCGCCCGGCGATGCGCCGCTCTCGTCGAGGCGGCCCGGAGCGAGCGGCGCGTCCCACAGCCGAGGCGGGAGCAGCGTGCCCGACGGCCCGCCGCAGAGCAGCGCGCGGATCGTCCGGCCCGCGGGCGGCCCGCCGCCGATCACGTCGACGATGTGCCGCAGCGGCGTGCCGAAGGGCGCCTCGTACACGCCCGGATCGCGCAGCGCACCCGACAGGCAGATGAGCTTCGTGCCCGGATGTTCAGCGGTTCCCACGGACCGGAACGCCGATGCGCCGTCGATCAGAATGGACGGCAGGTTGCACAGCGTTTCGACGTTGTTGATCACGGTCGGGCGCCCGAAGAGTCCCGCTTCAGCCGGGAACGGCGGCCGCAATCGCGGGACTGCCCGCTCGCCCTCGATGCTCGAGAGGATCACCGACTCCTCACCGCACACGTAGCCGCCGGCGCCGCGGCGGATCTCGATCGGCGGCGCGCCCTCGAGGAGTCCGTACTGCCGCGCCTGCTCGATCGCCGTTGCGAGGCGCTGTGCCGCCACAGTCGCTTCGCCGTTGACGTAGACGTACACGGCGACTGCCTCGATCGCTCGCGCGGCGATGAGGAGCCCTTCAACGAGCAGGTGCGGGTCGCCTTCGATCAGGTGCCGGTCCTTGAACACGCCGGGCTCCCCCTCCTCGGCGTTGACGACGAGATAGCGCGGCCGCGGATGCGCCCGCGCGCCGTTCCACTTGGAAGCGACGGGAAAGTACGCGCCGCCGCGGCCCAGCAGCCCGGCGTCTTCCACCGCGCGCACGATCGCCGTGGACTCCATCGCGCGTGCTGCACGCAACCCGGCGTACGCACCGGCGGCCAGCGCGTCGTCGATGCTCGCGGGGTCGATGCGGCCGCAGCGCGCGAGGAGCCGCCGCACCTCCCCGTTCCGGGGCGGCCGCGTGGCCCGCGCCGGCTGCGCGATCGCGTCGGGATCGGCGAGCGACGATAGCACAACACCGCGCGTCGCGGGCGCGATGCAGCGGCCTTCGATGGCGGCGACCGGGGCGTCCGCGCAGCGGAAGCGGCAAGGCTGTTCGTCGATGGCCCAGCCGTCCGGCAGCGCATCTGCCAGCGTTCGCGAGAGCTCTCCCGCGCCCGCTGCTACGCAGCTCAGCCCCGTGCAGATCGTCACGCTCCGCGTATGGGGCGCCGACAACCGCAACTCGCTGTAGCTGGTCGCGATGCCGTAGACCTCGCTCTCGGGCACGTAGACGTGGAGGGCAATAGCTCGCAGCGACGACTCCGAGATGTATCCCTCAGCCTCCTGCACGGCGAGCAGGATGGGGAGCAACTCCGTCCGCTCGCGCGGAAAGCGCTCGATCGTTTGCTCGCGGTTGGTGCTGCTCACGGGAGTCTCCGCCTGGCTGGGTAGCGTGTCGATTATGCGGGAGGCCGGATGGCGCCCACAAGCCGCCCGGTGCCGCTTCGTCGCTATTTGTATCGCCGATACCTTCGTTGACTTCACAGCGGCATGGCCCATATAATGCCCTGCGCTGTCGAACAGCGGACGCTGTACGCTCCGCCCGGCCTCCGCGGCATTGTCGGAGTGCGCGGGCGATTTGCTTTGAGGCGCTCACGGAGGTTGGCCTTGCACGAATATGAACTTGTGGTGGTGATCGATCCCGAGATTGTGGAAGAGGACGTGCCCGCCGCGATCGAGCGGGTGACCGCCGCCGTCACCACGCGCGGGGGCGAGATCGTCGACCTCCAGCCGTGGGGCCGCCGCCGTCTGGCGTACCCGATCAACCGGCGTACCGAGGGAAACTACGTGATCAGCCAGATCAAGCTGGATCCGGCTCGCGCGCACGAACTGGAGAGCGGCTTTGCGATCTCGGAAGAGATTCTGCGCCACCTCCTCATCCGCAAAGACGAAGAGGATTAGCCGTCCGGGCGGGCCCGCTTAGCCACGAGAGGGATATCAGATGGCCAGCTTGAACAAGGTCATGCTCATCGGCAACCTGGGGAAGGATCCCGAGATGCGCTACACGGCGAACGGGAAGGCCGTCACGACCTTCACGCTCGCCTGCAATCGCACGTACAACGCTCCCGATGGCGAGCGCCGCGAAGAGACGGACTGGGTCGACATCGTTGCGTGGGAGAAGACCGCGGAGTTGTGCAGCCAGTTCTTGCAGAAGGGCCGGCAGGCGTACGTCGAAGGGCGCCTGCACACGCGGTCATGGGAAGGTCAGGACGGACAGAAGCGCTATCGGACCGAGGTCATCGCGTCGAACGTCCTGTTCCTCGGAAGTCCCGGGGGCGGTGGCGGCGCGGCGCGCGCCGAGCGATTCGACGATGCTGGATCGGGACCACCCGTCGATCCGGACGATCTGCCATTCGAGTGATGAGCCGGACACGCGGTGTGCCCGGATATGACGGAGGAACACATTGACCAATGAGGTGAGCGAAAGCGAACAAAGCGCTCCGGCGACGTCCGCGCCCGCGGAGTATGCGTCGCCCCGCCCGGAAGGTCCGGGCCGGTCCGAGGAGCGATCGGGTGGCTTCGGCCGGCGCCCCGGTGGCGGCGGTGGCGGCGGGCGCGGACGCTTCGGCTCGCGCCGGAAGGTCTGCGCGTTCTGCGTCGACAAGATCGACAAGGTCGATTACAAGGACGGCGGCAAGCTGCGGCGGTTCATCTCCGAACGTGGCAAGATCGAGCCGCGGCGCAAGACGGGAACGTGCGCCAGGCATCAGCGCCGGCTCACGGTTGCTATCAAGCGCGCGCGTCATCTCGCGCTGCTGCCGTATACGGCGGGCCAGACGGTCAGTTCTCACTAGGCAGGCGCCGTACGTCCGGAAAGCGCTCGCCCGCCGTGAGCGGGATTGCCGAACGCTCGCCGGTAGTGGCGAAACAGAGGGTTACAGTCGATGGCGAGCGAGGGGAAGTCCGGGCGCCCACAGAAGGCGGGCGACGCGAAGCCAGGCCTCAAGAAGCCTGCACGCCGCGGGAATCAATCCGGCGGCCTGCGAGGCATGTTCAACCTCGACGCTGAGCAGTCGGCTCGGTTGCTGATCGTCGGCGCCGTGGCGCTCGTCGTGATCATTGCCCTCGGATTCTTGGTCTTCGGATACTGGTACTCCGTGGTGCGGCCGCGCAATCGCACGGTCCTGCAGGTAGGCGACACGAGTATCTCGTACTCTGCCATGAAGCGGCGAATGAGCTACGAGTTCCTGCTCAATACGACATACCAGAGCGAGCAAGGGTATCGAGTGCTGCCGGAAGCGGCCTTTCAATTGCTGCTCAACGAACTCACCGAGATCACCCAAGCGGGCCCAAAGTTGGGGATCTCGGTCGACGATGCGGAGTTCAACAAGAAGCTTCATGGGAAGCTCGTATTGCCCGAAAGCGCCGATCAGCGCTCGTTCGCCGACGCGCTGCGGACCGCACTCGACAAGTCGGGCTTGTCAGAATCCGAGTATCGCTTGCTCGCCCGCGCAGAGCTGTTCAACGAGAAGATTACGGAAAAGTTCACGGCCGACGCGCCGGCGGTGACGCTTCAGGCAAAGGTCGGCGTCATCGCCACGCAGAATGAGGAAGAGGCGAAGCAGGCGATCCAGCGCATCAATGCCGGAGAGGATTTCTCCGCGGTAGCGAGAGCGGTATCGAAGGAACCGGACGTCCAGACGACCGGCGGGATCAAAGACTATGGGCCGAAAGGATCGCTGAACGCCATCTACGACGACTATGCGTTCACCGCCGACATCGGCAGCCTCAGTTCGCCGCTCACCTCCGGTGAGGACAGCGGCACGGGCGCGTACTACGTCGTGCGCGTGATCGATCGCTCCGACCAGCCCGTGAGCGACAGCCAGAAGTCTGCGATTGTGGCGCGGCAACTGCGCGACTGGCTCACGGACACGCAGGAAGAGATGCAGTCGAACGGGACGTTCAAGCGAGACTGGGATCAGCAGTCACAGAACGATGCGCTTTCCGCGGTGCTGGTCGACGCGACCGCGAAGCTCGCCGAGCAGCAGAAGAAGAAGCAGGCTGACCAGCGCAAGGCCGAGGAGGTCCGGCAGACGACGGTGGCGCAGCTGACCGCCAGCCCCGCGGCGGCCTCGACGCCAGCGCCGGATGCGACTGCGGCGCCGTCGACCCCCGATCAGGGCCAGAGCGCGAGTCCTGCCGCTCCGGCACAGCCCGTCGCACCCGGCAGCAATGGGCAGTGATCGGCGCGCCATCGGCATCGGCCTGATGGGGCTGGGCGTCGTCGGCAGCGGCGTCGCCCGCATCCTGCAGCAGAAGGCCGGCGTCTACGAGCGACAGATCGGTCACGCACTCGTGATCCGCCGCGTTCTCGTGCGCGATCCGTCAAAGGAGCGCGAGTTCGCGATCGACCCGGCACTCGTCACGACGAACGCAGCCGATCTGCTTGACGATCCCGAGATTGAACTCATCATCGAAGTAATGGGCGGCGAGCAGCCCGCGTACCGTTACCTGCGCGATGCGCTGAAAGCCAACAAGTTCGTCGTTACGGCCAACAAAGAACTCATGGCCAAGCACGGCGCCGAGCTGCTCGGCCTGGCGCGCGAACACAAGGTCGACCTGTTGTACGAGGCCAGCGTCGGCGGGGGCATCCCGATCATCGCGCCGCTGAAGCGTGACTTGCTCGCAAACGACATCGTCGGCGTGACCGCGATCATCAACGGCACGACGAACTACATCCTGACTTCGATGACCAAGCATGGTGGCAGCTTCCACGATGCGCTGGCCGCCGCACAGGCGCTGGGCTATGCCGAGCCCGATCCCACGAACGACGTGGAGGGAATCGACGCCACGTACAAGCTCTGCATCCTCGCCGCCCTGGCGTTCCACATGGACGTGCACCCGGATGAGGTGTTCCGCGAAGGTATCACGAAGCTCGCGGAGCGCGACTTCCGCTACGCGCGCGAGCTGGGGTACGCCATCAAGCTCTTGGCGATGGGTCGCAAGCAGGGCGATCAGGTGCAACTCCGCGTTCATCCTGCGCTGGTGCCGCTGGATCAACTGCTCGCGAGCGTCGATGGCGCACTCAACGCGGTAGAGATCGAAGGCGACCTGATGAGCCGCGTGCTGTTCCAGGGCCCCGGCGCGGGCTCGCTGCCGACCACGTCGGCGGTCGTAGCCGATGCGCTGGATGCAGCCGTGAGCATCAGTAACCGCGTCTATTGGCCACTCTCGTCGCGTCGCGAAGCAGGCCTGCGCGTGATGCCGATGGACGACGTCCGGACACGCTATTACCTGCGCATCGGTGTCGCCGATAGGCCGGGCGTGCTGGCGAGCATCGCGGGCGCGCTGAGTGAGCGGCAGATCAGCATCGCTTCCGTGATCCAGAAAGAAGTCGACGGACAGGACACCGCCGAGATCGTTATCATGACGCACGACGCGCGCGAGGCGGATCTCCAGCGGGCATTGCGCGACATACGCGGGATCGCGGGAGTCGTGGACGTCGATCAGGTGGTGCGAGTGAATTCATGACGATGAGCGATCCCCAGGGCGAGGCGCGCGGCAGCATGGATGCGGTGATCTGGCTTCAGGATCAGGTCACGCAGCTCAAGACGGCCGTCGTGCGGATGCAGCAGCAGAACGACCAGGTACAGGCGGCGACGCTCGATGTGAACGAGAAGCTCCGCGACGCCGAATCGCGTCTGCGCGAGATGAGCGCGAAGGCCGTGGGCCTGCCCGCGATGCAAGATCAGCTCCGCCAGCTTTCCGGACTGATGGAACGCATCCAGGATGCCGAAGTGCTCATCGACACGAAGTTCGAGATGCTCGAGCGCCTGAGTAATGAGGAGCGCGGCCGCGATCAGGCGGAGAAAAACGACCTCTACCGTCGAATACAAGATCTCGAACGCCGCTCCGAGAGCTTGGCGGAGCGGCAGTCGGTGGTGGATGACGCGACCCGCCGCTTCCAGGAGGAGGTGTCACGCTCCCACCTCCAGTACCAGTCGATCAACCAGCGGCTCGAAGGCGTCGAGAGCAAGACCGGCCGCAACCTCGATGCCGTGAATCGCATGGAGCAGGCGCACTCCGAGATCGAACAGGCGATACGCGTGCTGCGCCGTGAGGATGACGTGCTCGCCGAGCGCACGCGCCTTGCGCACGAGGTGGCGGCGCGGCTCGAGACCGAACTGCACACGCAGCAAGAGGAGTATCGCGTCCTGCCCTTGCTGGCGGAGCGCGTGGAGCTGCTGCGGGCGGAGCGCCAGCGGCTGGAGGACAGGACATCGCATGCGGAGGAATCGCTCGAGGATGTGCGGACGCGCATGGAGCGCGAGGAAGATTTCACCACGCACGTCGATGGCCGGCTCAAGGCGCAGGACGCCCGCCTCGACCACATCCACTCCTCGACGCTCGAGTATCGGCGCACGCTCACGGAACAGCTGCTCAAGTTGAACCAGATGATCGAGCGGATGAAGCGCCGTGAAGTCGAAGAGACGGAGCGGCAGGTGAAAGAGCTTCGCCTGCAAGCGAGCCAGCTCAAGAACGAGGACGAATGAACGCCGAGACATCGCGGCGCTCGGAGGACGACGCGCCGAGCCGCGGTGTCCTCAGGCGCTTTAGCGAGCACCTGCCGATTACCGATGCGAC
This sequence comes from Chloroflexota bacterium, assembly GCA_038066315.1. Lineage (GTDB taxonomy): Bacteria > Chloroflexota > Dehalococcoidia > DSTF01 > JACRBR01 > JANXYW01. Next base: position 9,597 of record JBBTPG010000022.1, read on the forward strand.
GCCGATGATCTCACTGGGTGAGGGCGACACGCCGCTCGTGAGGTCGACGCACATCGCGCGTGACATCGGCTGCGAGGCGCTCTACTTCAAGCTCGAAAGCTGCAACCCGACCGGATCGTTCAAGGACCGCGGCATGGTTGTCGCGGTCGCGAAGGCGATGGAGGAGGGCGCGAAGGCGATCATGTGCGCTTCGACGGGCAACACGAGCGCATCGGCTGCTGCCTACGCGGGACGCTACGGGTTGGCGGTGTACGTCGTCGTGCCCGATGGGAACATCGCCCGCGGCAAGCTGGCGCAGAGCGCTGTCTACGGCGCGGAGATTATCGCGATCAGCGGCAACTTCGATGCCGCGCTGCGCGTAGCGCGCGAGATCACCGACAAGCATCCGATCGCGCTGGTGAACTCCGTGAACCCGTTCCGTATCGAGGGCCAGAAGACGGCGTCGTTCGAGATCGCCGACGCGCTGGGCGATGCGCCCGACGTGCTGGCGCTGCCCGTCGGCAACGCGGGCAACATCAAGGCGTACTGGAAGGGCTTTGTCGAGTACCACCACCTGGAGCGGACGAGCCGGCGGCCGCGGATGCTGGGCTTCCAGGCCGCGGGCGCTGCGCCGCTTGTGTATGGCGCGCCCGTCGAGCAGCCGCAGACGATCGCGTCTGCGATCCGCATCGGCAATCCCGCTTCGTGGAGGGCGGCCATCGCGGCGCGGGACGAATCGGGCGGCAGCATCGACGCGGTCACGGACGACGAGATCCTCGCGGCGTACGGACGTCTCGGGCGCGAAGAGGGCATCTTCTGCGAGCCGGCGTCGGCCGCGAGCGTCGCCGGCCTGCTGAAGCTGGTGGCGGGCGGCGCCAGCTTCGCGGGCAAGACGATCGTCTGCATCATCACCGGCAACGGCCTCAAGGATCCCGAGACGGCGCTCAAAACGGAGCCGCCGATCCACCGCGTCCCGCCGGACCTCGCCGCCATCGAGCGCGAGATGGGCTGGGCGTAACGCGTCAGCCTGCCGCGGGCGCCAGCTCCTGCACCGTTGGTGTCAGCCCCAGTTGACCGATCATGGCGCGAAGCTCATCGTGCGTGAGACGGCGGCCTTTGCCGGCGACGGCGATGAGCGCGGCCTCCATCATATTCGTGCCGAACGAGCGGCCTTCGA
>JBBTPG010000023.1:0-3605 GCA_038066315.1 Chloroflexota bacterium
GCGGCACGCCCTCCGGGCGGCGACATCCGCAGTATACAGACCCGGATCATCCGCATGAGCGAGCGGCGATGATCCGCCCCGATCAGGTCCATTTGTGAATTGACTTACAAGTGACTCGCTGATACGATCTGCCCGAACCTGGGCAGAGGTGATCGCGCCGCGGATCCTCGCGACGCGCACCGAAGTTGCCGTCCGGGCGGGAGAGGATCGCTTGCCGTTCCAGGCTCTGCTCGATAGTTACCTTGCCGTCTTCATCGCGGCGATCATCGGGTTCCTCCTCGTCGCCACCGCTCTGATCGCTGCCCGCGTGCTCGCTCCGTTCTCGAAGGAGAAAGGCAAGTCGATCTCGTACGAGTGCGGCATGCTGCCCATCGGCAGTACACGCGCGTCGATTCCCATTCGCTACTACCTGTTCGCCATCCTCTTCCTCATCTTCGACGTCGAAGCCGTGTTCCTCTTCCCGTGGGCGATCAGCTTCGGCCATGCGGGCAAGGCGGCGTTCTGGGAGATGGTGCTGTTCATCGGCATCCTCGGCGCCGGGCTCGGCTACGCCTGGAAGAAAGGGGTCCTGCAGTGGAACAAGTGACCGCGCAGAAGGCCGCGCCGCCTGCGCTCCCGGAGAAGCAGGTCGAGGGGGCGCCCGCCGTCGCGCCGCAGCGCGAACAGACCGGCGTCGAGCGCGAAGCCGAGCGCCTGACGCCCGCGCCGTACGAACCCGGTACTGCGCTCTACCGCCAGATCCTCCCCGGCATCCTGCAGGTGCCCGCCGACGCCCTCCTCGCCGTCTCGCGCAAGTCCTCGCTGTGGCCGGTGACGTTCGGCCTCGCCTGCTGCGCCATCGAGATGATCGCGACGTTCATGTCGCGCCACGACCTCGACCGCTTCGGCATCGTGCCGTGGCCGTCGCCCCGCCAGTCCGACGTGATGATCGTGTCCGGCACGGTCACCAAGAAGATGGCGCCCGCCGTCAAGCTGCTCTACGAGCAGATGCCGAATCCCAAGTGGGTCATCGCCATGGGCGCCTGCGCCACGAACGGCGGCCCCTACACCCGCTACGACCGTGTGCTGCAGGGCGTCGACAAGATCATCCCGGTCGATGTGTACGTGCCGGGCTGCCCGCCGCGGCCGGAAGCGCTCATTGACGGCATGCTCGCGTTACAGCACAAGATCATGGAAGAGCGCAACAAGTAAATGACGCCTCCCGAAGGTCAGGAGCCAGAAGCGACGAGCGGCACGACGCCGGAAAGCGCCGCTGCATCTCCCACTCCGGAGGCCGCCGCCGAGAAGCCGGCGAAGCCCGCCGCGCGCGCCGTGAAGGAAGCCGAGCCCAAGGAGGCGCCTCGCGTTGCGCCGCCGCCCGGCAGCATCAACGAGAAGCTGGCCGCCGCAGTGCCCGGCGTCGCGCTCAATGCCTACATGGTGCCGGAGATGAAGGGCGAATGCGTGACGGTCGAGGTTTCGCGCGACGACCTCACCGCCGTGATGACAGCGGCGCGCGACGACGAGCGTCTCGACCTCAAGTACCTGCGCTGTCTATCGGGAGTCGACTGGCAGGAAGAAGGGTTAGAGGTCGTCTACCACCTCTGGTCGTTCACGAAGAAGCACAGCCTGCAGGTGAAGACGCGCATCACCTACGACGACGCAAACGTACCGAGCATCGCGACGATCTACCCTGCCGCGGACTGGCACGAGCGCGAGACGCGCGACATGTTCGGCATCAACTTCGTAGGTCACTGGAACCTGCTGCCGCTGCTGCTGCCGGAGGACATGACCGACCACTTCCCGCTCCGCAAGGACAACCCCCTGCAGGAGATCGAGGAGTGGCAGGGCGAGCATCTTCGCGAGGGCGCGGGCGAGGGGGACGAGTAGCCATGGTACTCGAACGAGACCCCGCGCTCGAAGTCGTCGATATGCCCATCAACATGGGCCCGCAGCACCCGAGCACCCACGGCGTCTTCCGCATGGTGCTCGTCGTCAACGGCGAGAAGATCGTCGACGTCGTGCCGCACATCGGCTACATGCACCGCGGCGGCGAGAAGCTCATGGAGGCGATGGACTTCCGCCAGGGCATCGGCTACTGCGACCGCACCGAGTACCTGGCGCAGTTCAGCGCCGAGCTGGCGTACTGCCTGGCGGTCGAGCGCCTGATGGACCTCCAGGTGCCGGAGCGCGCCGAGTACATTCGCGTCATCCTCACCGAGATGAACCGCCTGAGCAGCCACTTCATGTTCGTGGGCGCGTTCGGCATTGATGCCGGCGTCTTCGGCACGAGCTTCACCTACGCCTTCCCACAGCGCGAATTCCTCCAGGAGGTCTTCGAGGAGGTCACGGGCGACCGCCTGATGTACGCGTACTTCCGCGTGGGCGGTCTCGCGTGGGAGGTCACCGACAATTTCACACAGCGCGTGCACCAGGTCCTGTTGCAGTCGCAGCAGGGACTGAAGGACATCGACGACCTGCTGACGAAGAATGAGATCTTCATGGCGCGCTGCCAGAACATCGGCAGGTTTAGCGCCGATCAGGCCATCGCGGCCGGCCTCAGCGGCCCGATGCTGCGCGCCTCCGGCGTGCCGTGGGACCTCCGCAAGGACGAGCCCTACTCCGTGTACGACCGCTTCAACTTCGAGATCCCCGTCGGCAACTACGGCGACGTCTACGACCGCTACCTCGTCCGTGTCGAGGAGATGCGGCAGTCGGTGAGCATCATCGAGCAGGCGCTGGAGCAGCTCCCGCCCGACGGGCCGATCGTGCCCGAGAAGATGCCGCGCCGCCTGCGCACGCCCCCCGGCGAGGTCTACGCGAAGGTCGAGTCGCCGCGCGGCGAGTGGGGCGTGTACCTGGTCTCGAAGGGCGGCGACAAGCCGTACCGGCTGAAGATGCGATCGCCGTCGTTCTGCAACCTGTCGGCGCTGCGGGACATGACGGTCGGACAGTACCTGGCGGATGCCGTGATGATCCTGGGCTCGATGGATATCGTGCTCTGCTGTGTGGACAGGTAAACCAATGTTGCTCTCCGCTCCGATGATCGACCTGCCCGGCTGGCTCGCGTCCGTCATCGGCCTCGTGGCCATCACGCTCCTCATGACCGTCGCTGTCGCCTACGCGACCTGGTACGAACGCAAGATCGTCGCGCGCATGCAGCTGCGCCTCGGCCCTACGCGCACCGGCCCGTTCGGCCTGCTGCAGCCCATCGCCGACATGGTGAAGCTGCTCGTAAAGGAAGACCTCCGCCCCGCGACGGCCGACAGGGTCGCGTTCGAGCTGGCCGTGTTCGCCATCTTCATCCCGGCGTTCCTCGCCTTCGTGGCGGTGCCGTTCACGTCCGACTGGCTGATCAGCCCGCTGCCGCTCAGCCTCCTCTACCTGCTCGCCATCTCGGGTCTCTCGTTCATCGGCTTCCTGATGGCCGGCTGGGGCTCCGACAACAAGTACGCGCTGCTCGGCGGCATGCGCGCCGCGGCGCAGCTCATCTCGTACGAGATCCCGCTGATCCTGGCGATGGTCGGCGTCGTCATGGTCGTCGCCAGCGCCGACGTGTATCAGATCATCCTGTTCCAGGACAAGGTGCCCCTCATCGTCTGGCAGCCGCTCGGCTTCCTGATCTT
>JBBTPG010000024.1:0-1403 GCA_038066315.1 Chloroflexota bacterium
TCACGCGATCACCGGCACCTGCGTCATCGCCTCCCGAACCCGCTCCGCCGGGTACGCGAAGTCCTGCAGCTTGCCCGACAGGTAGTTGTCGTACGCCGTCATGTCGAAATAGCCGTGGCCGCTCAGGTTGAAGAGGATCACGCGCGCTTCGCCGGCTTGCTTCGCCGCGAGCGCTTCGTCGATGGCGGCGCGGATGGCGTGCGCGCTCTCCGGCGCGGGCACGATCGCTTCGCTGCGCGTGAACTGCACGGCGGCCTCGAAGACGGCGTTCTGGTGGTAGGCGCGCGCCTCCATGAAGCCCTGGTTGTACAGCTCGCAGATCAGGTTGCCCATACCGTGGTAGCGCAGGCCGCCGGCGTGGATGCCCTCCGGGATGAACGTGTGGCCCAGGGTGTACATCTTCACCAGCGGCGTCATGCCGGCTGTGTCGCCGAAGTCGTAGCGATACTCGCCCTTCGTCAGCGACGGGCACGCCTCCGGCTCGACGGCGACGAAGCGCGTCTTCTTGCCGCCCGCGAGCTTGTCGCGCATGAACGGGAACGCCATACCGGCGAAGTTCGAGCCGCCGCCAGCGCAGCCGATGACGACGTCTGGGTACTCGCCCGCCATCTCCATCTGCTTCAGCGCCTCCTGGCCAATCACGGTCTGGTGCATGAGCACGTGGTTCAGCACGCTGCCGAGCGAGTACTTCGTGTCGTCGCGCCCGGCGGCGTCCTCGACGGCCTCGCTGATGGCGATGCCGAGGCTGCCGGGGCTATCGGGCGTGGCGGCCAGGATCTGGCGGCCGGCGTTCGTGTCTGGGCTTGGGCTCGGCACGACCGACGCGCCGTAGAGCTGCATCAGCGAGCGGCGGTACGGCTTCTGCCCGTACGACACCTTCACCATGTAGACCTTCAGCTCCATGCCGAAGAAGTTGCACGCCATCGCCAGCGCGGTGCCCCACTGGCCCGCGCCGGTCTCGGTCGTCAGGCGCTTGATGCCCTCCTGCTTGTTGTAGTACGCCTGGGCGACGGCGGTGTTCGGCTTGTGCGAGCCGACGGGCGACGCGCCCTCGTACTTGAAGTAGATGTGCGCGGGCGTGCCGAGCGCCTTCTCCAGCCGGCGCGCGCGGATCAGCGGCGTCGGCCTCCAGAGTTTGTAGATCTCGCGCACCTCGTCCGGGATCTCGATGTAGCGCTCGGTCGAAACTTCCTGCTTGATCAGCTCCATCGGGAAGAGCGGCGCCAGGTCCGCGGGACCGATCGGTTGCTGCGTGCCGGGGTGCAGCGGCGGCGGCGGCGCCTTCGGCAGGTCCGCCGCGATGTTGTACCAGTGCGTCGGCACGTCGGACTCGGGCAGGTTGTACTTGGTGATGTCGGTGTTCATGTCGATCCTCCTTGAGCTATCAGCGTTCAGCTATCCGC
>JBBTPG010000025.1:0-1157 GCA_038066315.1 Chloroflexota bacterium
GAACAGCCTGTACGGAAAGGGACGTGAGTCGACTCCGCATCTCGCACGCGACGCGATGTCCTGCCGCCCACATCTGTAGCGTGGACTTCAGTCCGCGCGGGTGCGCGCGGACGACGACCGCGCGGGCTGGAAAGCCCGCGCTACGGAAACGAACGTGACGTATCGTGCGCGCTTCGGCGCTGGCTTCTCGCCGCACTCGCTGGCTTCGCGGCGCGCTTCGATCGCTGCGCCGCGGACTTCGTCGCGGCGGCGCGCTTCGGCGGGCGCGCGACGATGATCGCGGGCGCCTTCGCGGATGCGCGCGGCGCCTTCATCCAGCGCACCGCCTCTTCGCCGTAGATCTCGGCGCCGTTCGACCACCACATGCGCTCGCGCGCGTCTTCGGGGACGTCGAGCAGGTCGAAGATGGTGTCCCAGCGCCGGATGTGATCGCCGATCTTCTCCGGCGACGTGTCCGAGCCGAAGATCAGTTTCTCGTAGCCGATCTCGTGGCCGATGAGGCGGCGCTCGACGGCGTGCCGCTCGATCGTCGTACCGCCGCTGAAGTCGAAGTAGACGTTGTGCCGCCAGCGCGCGACGGACGCCGCTTCGTCGTAATTGCCGGTGCCGCCGAGGTGGGCGCCGATCAGCCGCAGCTTCGGGAAGTTGTTGGCGATGGTGTCGAGGTGGAACGGCCGCATGCGGGTTGCGGAGACATTGCGCGGCTGCGAGAACAGCGCCCTGTACCGGCGCAGACCTTCGGCCGCCTGCGGATCACGGCGCGGGTGCGTGATGCGATAGTCGATGCCGCCGCCGATGACGCCCATGTGCAGCAGGATCGGCCAGCCGAACTTCTGCGCCGCCTCGTACACCGGAAAGTACGCCTCGTCGTCGTAGTCGCGCCGCACGCCGATCATCTTCAGGCCGCGGTAGCCCATGTCACGCAGCTCGGCAAGGCGCGCGGGCGTCGTCGTCTCCGGGTCGATCATGGCCGTCGGGATGAAGAGGTCCGGGTGGCGCAGCGCATGCTTGATCGAGGCCTCGTGCGAGATGCCGAAGCGGCCGCCGCAGAGGAAGTTCGCCTTCGTGACGCCAGCCGCGATGGCGCGCTTGTAGAGGTTCTCGACGAGCGGTTTGGGGTCGGAGTCCGGCTTCTCCCAGTTGCGCGGGAAGTGCAT
>JBBTPG010000025.1:1257-3486 GCA_038066315.1 Chloroflexota bacterium
GTCTTTCAGTCGGTCGGTCTGTCAGCTTGTCAGCATTTCAGCGCGTCAGCCGGGGTGCTTCGCGCGGATTCACTATAGCAAGGCAGGTTCGCGGCTACGTTGTGGGCGAGCTGCGGGGTCGTGCAGGCGGGACGCCTGCGCCACGTGGGTGGTGGTTACGAGCGGCGATCGAGCACGTACTCGGCGATGTCTTCGAGCGCGGAGCGGGCGGGAGTGGCCGGCAGCGGCTGGAGGGCGGCCAGGGCGCGGTCCCGGAAGTCGCGCGCAACGGCGTACGACTCGTTGAGGATGTCGGAGTTGAGGACCATGTAGACGGCTTCCGCGACGTGCTCCGGCTTTGGCTTCTTTGTGCGGAAGGCCTTCTTGATGGGGTTGTCCTTCGGGTGGCGGTCCATAAGGATCAGCGCCGGCAAGGTCAGCGTGCCGGCGAGCAGGTCGCTGCCGATCGGCTTCCCCATCTCCTCTTCGTCGCCCGCGAAATCGAGGATGTCGTCGACCACCTGGAACGCCATGCCGACGTTGAGGCCGTACGTCCGCAGCGCCTCGCGCTCGTCCGGCGCGCAGCGCGCGACCATCGCACCGCCTTCGGCGGACGTGGCGAAGAGCGAGGCCGTCTTGCCTTCGATGCGGCCGAAATACTTGATCGTGTCCTGCCCGTAGTCGTAGGCGCTCAAGTCCTGGTGCAGCTCGCCGCCGGCGATCGCCATGATCGTGTGCGCGAACAGCCGCACGACCTTCGTGTTGTCGGTGCGCGAGATCAGCTCCGCGGAGTGGGCGAACATGTAGTCGCCGAGCATGACGGCGACGGAGTTGCTGAACAGCTCGTTGGCCGTCGGCCGGCCGCGGCGGGACGGCGACGCATCGATCACGTCGTCATGCACGAGCGTGGCGGTGTGCAGCAGCTCGATCGACGCGGCGAGCGGCACGTGCAGGCCGGTGTTGTAGTCGCCAAAGTGGCCGGCGAGCAGCGCGATCGCCGGGCGCAGGCGCTTGCCGCTGGCGGCCAGCACGTGCGCGAGCATCTTCGAAAGCGCGGGAAAGTTCTCGACGTACTTGATGCGGTCGAGGGCGTCTTCTACCAGGCGGAGGTCTTCCTGCACCGGTCCGTAGATCGAGGCGACCCTCACCGCTGGCTCCTTCCGCCCGCCGCACCGATGTCTGCGGGCTGAAAGCCCGCGCCACGGTTCAGCAGCCGCTGCGCGTTGCGCGTCGTCGTCTCCGCGACGTCATGGACGGCGACGCCCTTCAGCTCCGCGATCTTCGCCGCCGCCTCGGCGACGTACGCAGGCTCGTTGCGCTTGCCGCGGAACTTCTGCGGCGCGCCGTACGGGCTGTCGGTCTCGATGACGAGATGCTCGAGCGGGATCTCGCGCGCGACGTCCGCGAGCAGCGCCGCCTTCGGGTGCGTCACCGACGTATGGATCGAGATGACGAAGCCGAGGTCGATATAGCGGCGCGCGTGTTCGGCGCCGGCGCTGAAGTAGTGCAGGACGCCGAGCGGACGGCCGTCCGGCAGACGCCCCCCCATCTCGCGCGACCAGGCCGTCAGCAGCGCCAGCATCTCGTCGTGCGCCTCGCGCGTGTGCACCGCTATCGGCTTGCTCACGCGCCGCGCCGTCTCCAACTGCCTGCGCAATACGTCCACCTGCCGATCGCGCGGCGACAGGTTGCGGTAGAAGTCGAGCCCGATCTCGCCGACGACCGCGACCTTCGGATGCCGCGCCATCTCCTCCAGCTCGTCCAGATCGGCGTCCGTCGCGCCGCCGGCATCGTGCGGGTGGACGCCCGCCGCGGCCAGCACGCAATCGTGCCGCTCCGCCACCGCCAGCGCGAGCCGGCTGTTCGCCGCGTCGACGCCGAGCGTCAGGATCAACTCGACGCCCGCCGCCTGCGCGCGCTCGATGGCCGCATCGCGATCGCCATCGAACTCCGCGTCGTGGATGTGGCTGTGCGTATCGATGAGGCGCATGACTACGCCGACAGGCGCGCTTCCCCCTCGACCTCGGCAACCTCGATCTTCTTGAAGAGCGGTTCCGGCTGCTGCAGCTTCGTCCCCGGCTCCGGCCGGCGCGCCTCCCACCCGGCGTCCTCGATCGCGCCGGTCAGGCCCAGGTAGTCGTGGACCTTCTGGCTGGAGAACGGAAGAAACGGGTAGAGAGCCACCTTCAGCGCGTTTATAGCACAGAGCGCAACATAAAGGGACGTGGCCGTGCGCTCGCGGTCGGTCTT
>JBBTPG010000026.1:0-2741 GCA_038066315.1 Chloroflexota bacterium
GTCACGCCCGCCATCGGCGCCTTCGCGCCGTTCAGGCGGACGACGAGCGGGAAGGCGCCGTACGAGGTCGCGAGCTGCCCGTCCTCGAACGCGCAGAGCGACCATTCGGGGCGAAGCTCTATGTCGCCACTGGCGGCCGGGGCATGTTCGCCCGCGTAGTTGCCAAAGACGATCGGCGGGACGCGGAGGAACGCCCGGGCTTCTTCCTCGCGGTACGGACGGATCTCCAGCGCCACCGGGGCCTCCTCGCTACAGGTGCAGCGATGATACCCGATCTGTACGCCGAAGCTAAGCCGTCGTACAGTATCGGGCATGCAACCACGCTCGCTCATGGCCGCCGTCACATCGGTTGCGCTCGACGCGCCCGCGCCGACGCCGGTGCCGACTGTCGCGGTCGCCCGCGCCGAGGAGGAGCCGCAACCGGCGCCATCGCCGGCGGTCCGCATCGACGCGACCGCGGTGGCCGTGCTGTTGCTCGGCGCGATGATCATCGTGAGCTTCCAGAGCTTCGGCTCCGCGAGCTTCTTCGAGCGCAACTTCGCCCGGCACTTCGACGGCTGGCCGAAGGCCGGCATGTACGACTTCGTGTACTGGTTCGGGTCGAGCATCGCCTGGCTCTTCATGCTGCCCGTGCTGGTGATCGCGCTGATGCCGCGCCGGCGGCTGCGCGACTTCGGATTCGGGCTTGGCGATTGGCGCTTCGGTGTGCGGACGGCGATGGCGTTGTACGCCGTGATGCTGCCGGTGCTGGCGGTCGCGTCGTTCCGGGCGAACTTCATCGAGTACTACCCGATGAGCGGCTGGGTGCGCGACGAGATCAGCCTCTACGCCGCGGGCGGCTCCAACGCGCACCTGGCGTCGTTCGTGCTGTACGAGATGGCGTACGCGGCGTACTTCATCGGCTGGGAGTTTTTCCACCGGGGCTTTCTGACGATCGGGCTGCAGCCGGCGCTCGGCTGGTATGCCGTATTCGTGGTGGCGATCCCGTTCGGCATCCTGCACGTCGGCAAGCCGATGCCCGAGGCGTACGGCGCGATCATCGCGAGCGTGGTGCTGGGCTGGCTGGCGGTGCGGACGCGCAGCTCGTGGTACGGGTTCGCGCTGCACGCATCGATCGCGATCACGATGGACCTGCTGGCCGTCGCGCACCAGGTGTGACGGCGAATCGCAGACGAAGGAGGAGCCATGCCTCGCAGCGGACCTGAGGGCGTATCGCCGACGGAGATCTTCCCGTTCGCGATCGGCGAGACGCCGGCGGACGAACGTGCATACTTCGAGATCCTGACGTGGTTCGTATTCGGCGCCGGCCTGAACTGGCGCGTGATGCGGTCGAAGTGGCCGAACTTCACGAAGGCGTTCAAGAAGTTCGACGTGGCCAAGGTGGCGAAGTTCGGCGAGGCGGACATCGACCGGCTGCTCGCGGACGCCAGCATCGTGCGCAACGGCAAGAAGATCGTCGGGACGATCGCGAACGCGCGCGAGATCCGCGCGATCGCGAAGGAGCACAGCGGCATGACGGCGTGGCTGCGCGGCTATCGCGGCGACGGCGACGAGCTGATCAAGGCGGTGAAGAAGCGCTTCCACCACATCGGCGAGACGACGAGCCGGATGTTCCTGACAGCGGTCGGCGCGATCGAGTATCAGACGTGGAAGCCGACGGCGCGGCAGCGCAGCGGGAAGGCGTAGCGGATGGGCTCAGCGCGACGCGCGGTCCTCGCGGGCGATCCGTTCCTGAACGAATCCGCCAGCAGTCCCACCTGACACGACACCCCGCCGGGCGGCCACGCGGGGCCGCCCCTTGTACGAGCCGTAGGCTTCGGCGACTCCGCGACCACCCCTACGCCGTCCCGCCTTCGCGCTGCTGCTGCGCGCGAAGCGCCGCCTGCTCTCTCATGACGCGGATGATCGGCGACGGCTGCTTCGGGTGCCATGCCTTCTTCCAGATGTCGAAGTCGCCGGGCCACGGCTCGTCGAAGTGGCGCACGACCGGCGGCGGGCCCTCGGCGTTCGCCAGCAGGTCGAGCGCGGCGCGGACGACGCGCGACTGCATCGCGGCGTCGCCGGGCAGGCCGCAGGTGTGGCCGAACGGGAACTCGACGCCGAGCGTGCGCGGCGTGCCGTAGCGCTCGCCCCAGACGGGCATGATGTTGATGACGGCTGTGGCCAGGCCTGCCGCCTCGAAGGTCCGTGCCAGCGCATTCACGGCGCGGCAGCAGTCCGGTCAGACGGGTGTGAGGAGGACGCCGTCGACGCGCTCGTCCTTCATGCGCCGGGCGACCTCGGGCGCGTACCGCTCGCGCCACTCCGTCGTGTCGGGCTGGTAGCCCATGAACGAGTAGTTCGACGGCGCCAGCGATCCGATGACGCCTTCGGCCTCGAGTTCGAGCATGCGGCTGATCGGCAGCGCGACGTTGAAGTCCGCATCGATGTCATCGTTGTTGATGTGCAGGTGGCCACTCTGCACCTGCTCCTGGCGCAGATCGCGCGGGAGTATGCGGTAGGTCGGGTCGCCCCAGCCGGGGTGCGTCTGCTCGCGCTCGTAGTCGAACGGCGGCTCGACGCCGCGGACGTTGATGCCGGCGGTGGTGACGAGCGCGATGCGCGCCTCGTTGAGCGGCTTCGCCAGCGGCGACCAGGGGATGTCCGCGGGCGTGTCGATGCGCATGTTCTCGAAGTAGCCCTTCAGCGAGGGCGGCAGCCACTTGTAGCTATCGACGGTCATGCGCTTCTCCTCTCGTCGC
>JBBTPG010000027.1:0-1091 GCA_038066315.1 Chloroflexota bacterium
ACAAGCTGACAAGCTTCATCCATGCGCATCCTCGCCATCGACATGGGCACCGGCACACAGGACATCCTGCTGTTCGATTCCACCCAACCTGTGGAGAACAGCATCAAGATGGTCATGCCCAGCGCGACGAAGATCGCCGAGGGCCGCATCCGGCGTGCCACCGCCGCCGCCGCGCCCTTGCTGCTCGCGGGCGTCATCCAGGGCGGCGGCCCCTGCAACTGGGCGCTCGAAGACCACCTCCGCGCCGGCGGCGTTGCCTACGCCACGCCCGAGGCAGCGCAGACCATCGACGATGACCTCGATCAGGTCACGCGCATGGGCGTCCGCGTCGTCAGCGACGATGAGACGAAGCTCCTCAGCGACGGCGTGCATCGCGTCGAGCTCAAAGACCTCGACCTGCCCGCCATCCGCGCCGCCCTCGCCGCCTTCGATATCTCTCCGGCGTTCGACGGCATCGCCCTCGCCTGCCTCGACCACGGCGCCGCGCCGCCCGGCACGTCCGACCGCCTCTTCCGCTTCGAACACCTCAAGCGCGTCGTCAGCGCGAAGAACGATCTCTCAGCCTTCGCCTTCCTCCCCGACGACCTGCCCGATTACCTGACGCGCGCCCGCGCGATGATGGACACCGCCCGCCGCGATGAGCCCGCCACGCCCGCCGTCTTCCTCGATACCGGCCCCGCCGCCGCGATCGGCGCGCTGCAAGACCCGCACGTCGCCGCGGCTGAGACGCAGCTCGTGCTCAACCTCGGCAACATGCACGCGCTCGCGTTCCATCTGCGCGGCACGCGCATCATCAGCCTCTACGAGCACCACACCGGCGAGATTTCGCGCGAGCAGATCGAAGACTTCACCGAGCGCCTGATCGCCGGCACGCTCCCACACGAGGAGGTCTTCAACACGAAGGGCCACGGCGTCTTCTACGCCGACGGCGATGCGCCGGCGTCCCACAACGACCACCCGCTCGTCGCCGTCACCGGCCCGCAGCGAGGCAGGATCCGCAACAGCCGCCTCAACCCCTACTTCGCCACGCCGCACGGCGACATGATGATCAGCGGCTGCTTCGGCCTCCTCCGCGCCTTCGCCGCGAAGTA
>JBBTPG010000028.1:0-2437 GCA_038066315.1 Chloroflexota bacterium
CAAACGGCAGGTCCCCGCGCGTCTCAGCCGGAAGCCGGCGTCGCTGTCAGCCCCGCGGCGACCTCGCGCTGGATCTGCTCCGCTGCCTCGGCGCTGAATTGCCGCGGATTGGCGACGTAGCGGTCCAGGAACAACGCCATGATGGCCGCCGCCTGCCGGCCGAAGTCCGGCGTCGCGTCGAACGCGTGGGGCGCGTCGGCGTACACGTGCAGCTCCGCCTTCGCTCCGGCGTCGGTCAGCGCACGGTACATGCGGAAGCTCGCCTCGTCGGGCACGAGTTCATCCTTGTTACCGGTGATCAGCAGCGTCGGCGGGAACGCCGCGCTGGCGTACTCGATGGGACTGGCGTCGCGCGCCGTGTCCAGCGCGTAGCCGCGGCCGAACAGGAACGACAGCTCCTCGCGCGGCGGCTCACCCGGCGCATAGAGCTGGGCGGGCGCGTAGAACGCGACGCTGGCCGCCACATCCGTCCGCACCCCCGCATTGCCACCCTCGCCCTCGAACGCCGCGACGTTCTGCGTGCCGGCCATCATCAACGAAAGGTGCGCGCCGGCCGAGTTGCCTTCGACGGAGATCTTGCCCGGATCGATGCCCAGGCGCTCGGCGTTCGCCCGCATCCAGCGCAGTGCCGCCTTCACGTCGTGGAGCTGGGCCGGCCACTTCGCCTCGCCCGCGAGCCGGTACTCGGTCGCTACGCATACGTAGCCGATGCGCCCCAGCAGGATGCCGTAGCCGTGCAGCTGCGAGCGGTCGCCGCTCACCCAGCCGCCGCCATGGATCAGCAGCACCGCGGGGCGCGCGGATCCATGCTGCGGAGGCATATAGACGTTGCACTTCAGGTCGCGCCCGCCTCCACGCCCAAACACTACGTCGTACTCGACCGTCACACGGCCCGTCTGTGACTCCGCCATCATCGCCTCCAATCGCTGCTATTGATCCTTCGACACTACGCTGAATATGGGCCATCCGTCAACTGGCACGAGCCACAGCCGCTGCCTAGAATGACGTGCAACCGCCGCTCTCCGCTTCCGCTCCCGCATCTCGGAAGCGCACGCCCGGAAGCGGACGCACGTCAGAAAAGAGGAACCCCCATGGCCCGCAAGAACGGCAGCCGTCCCGGCGATCCGCCCGCTGCCACCTACACCTTCAGCTTCCAGGCTCAGTACGCCAACTTGCCCGGCATGCTCGCCAAGATCGCCGCCGCGGTCGGCGAATGCGGCGGCAACATCGGCGACATCGACGTCGTCCGCTCGTCCGGCAACACCATCGTGCGCGAAATCAGCGTCTCGGCGCGCGATAGCGACCACGCCCGCGAGATCGTCGAACACGTACACGCCGTCAAGGGCGTCAGCATCAAGAGCGTTGCCGACCGCGTGTTCCTCAGCCACCGCGGCGGCAAGATCGAGATCCGCAACAAGGTTCCCGTCACCTCACGCCGCGACCTCTCCGTCGTCTACACGCCCGGCGTCGCGCGCGTCTGCCTCGCTATCGACAAGGACCCCGACCTTGCGTACTCGATGACCATCAAAGGCAACACCGTCGCCGTCGTCTCCGACGGCACCGCGATCCTCGGCCTCGGCGACCTCGGGCCCCGCGCCGCCATGCCCGTCATGGAAGGCAAGGCGATGCTCTTCAAGGCGTTCGGCGGCGTCGATGCCTGGCCGATCTGCCTCGACACGAAGGACCCCGACGAGATCATCGCGATCACGAAGGCGATCGCGCCCGGCTTCGGCGGCATCAACCTGGAGGACATCTCCGCTCCTCGCTGCTTCTACATTGAGGAGCAGCTCAAGAAAGACCTGGACATCCCGGTCTTTCACGACGACCAGCACGGCACGGCCGTCGTCGTCCTCGCTGGCGTCCTCAACGCCACGCGGATCGTCAAGAAGAACATCACCGACCTCAAGGTCGTCGTCCTCGGCGTCGGTGCGGCCGGTGTTGCCTGCTCGAAGATCCTCATGTCCGCGGGCGTTACGAACATCATCGGCGTCGACCGCTCCGGCATCATTCACAAGGGCCGCACCGAGGGCATGAACTTCATGAAGGAGTGGTTCGCGGACAACACGAACCGCGAGGGCGTCAGCGGCACCGTCAGCGACGCCATGGAGGGAGCCGACCTCTTCCTCGGCGTCGCCGGCCCCAACATGATCACCGTCGACGACATCAAGAAGATGAACCGCGACCCCATCGTCTTCGCGATGGCCAACCCCGACCCGGAGATCCGGCCCGAGCTCGCCAGCCCGCACGTCGCCGTCATGGCGACCGGCCGCTCCGACTTCCCGAACCAGATCAACAACGTGCTCTGCTTCCCCGGCCTCTTCCGCGGCGTCTTCGACGTGCGCGCGCGTGAGATCAACGAGGAGATGAAGCTGGCAGCCGCCCAGGCCATCGCCGCCGCCGTCAGCAAGTCGGAGCTGAGCCCGGAGTACATCATCCC
>JBBTPG010000029.1:0-1070 GCA_038066315.1 Chloroflexota bacterium
AGAAGTGATTGAACGTCGGAAGGTCCGTCAGGAGGTCGTTCTCCGCATCGTCGTCCTCGCCTTGCTGCTGCCGCTTGCGAAACTCGCCGTCCTCACGGGCGGTCCAGAGGAACGTAGCGCCGACCAGCAGGCCGGTCATGCCCATGGCGGTCAGAAAGGGCAGATGCGCGACGGGCCCGAACTCGTCGACCAGCGCCGCAACGATGGCGGCCGCCCAGGCGAGCACGAACAGCCTCAACACGGCCGGCACCCAGAGGATGGGCTGACGCTCGGCCGGCGGGCGCCCCGTCGAGGCGAAGGGAGCTTCTTCGATTCGCTGCTTCTGCTCCGGAACGACGCGAATGGATCGTGGCCCGCGTATGCTCACGCTGTCACCCCCTTCCCCAGGAGAAGTATCGGCCGCGGCATGCAGACCCGTACGGGTTAGCTCGCGGCTTCTCGCATACCCGTCCGTCGCGTTTGTACGGCGATCGGCCTTCGGCTAAGATGGATAGGCACATCAGAGCACCGGGTAAGGAGGAGGGTGATGCAAATCGATTGGGATAAGACCATCGATGACATCTTCGCTGACAAGCTCTCCTGCCTGCGCTGCGGGTCGCTGAGCGCGACGCTCGTCGCCGGGTACAGCCGTTCGCCCGCATCGGCGGACTACTCGCCGCGGACGCACAATTGCAAGAACAAGGAAGAATGCGACGCGCGGCGCCTCGTCGTCGTGTGCGAGAACTGCGCCCGCGATCTGCGGCTGCGCGCCAACCCCGTCGACCGCGAAGCGATGATGACGTTGCTCATCAACGACTGCCGCAAGGACCTCGAAGATTGCCTGGACTACCTGGCCGACTACTGGCAGGAAGATCTGGACATCGATCCCAGCGATACAACCGCGCGGCTCGAGGACATCGAGCCGGACATCTTCGCGGAGGAAGACGCGTGGCGGCGCAAGCTCGAAGACGAGTACTTGAGCTACCACCGCTGGTTCCGCGAACACGACATGCACATACCGAACCCCGGCTGGCGGAGCGAATACGTCGAAGAGATCATCGAGCTCGGCTATAAGACGCTGCTGGGCGACT
>JBBTPG010000029.1:1170-6048 GCA_038066315.1 Chloroflexota bacterium
CGGGAGCCATTCGCGCTCATCTCTCTCGCCGAAGTCCCACCAGACTTGCTCGCCCTTCGTGGTCTCGATGTGCAGGCACTGGCGGCGGCCTGCGGGCGCACCGAGGTGCAGGTTCGGCGCGGGGTAGAGGCCGGCCGACTTGACTTCGCCGTACGGGACGATCATCCAGCGGGCGTCGCCACGCTTCGCCTCGAACATGAGGCGGCGGTTCGTCATGAAGAGCGCGCCTCTCATGACGGTCTTGCCACGCAACAGTTCGGCAACGACGGCGCGCTCGACGACCTCACCGGACGGCAACTCGACTGATATGGGCGGCGGCGGTTTCGGCTTGCGGCGGAAGAGTGGCACGTCACGTGCCTCCGTAGGCGCGCACCCAGCGCATCGCCGGGCGGAGTTGCTCGGCGTGCTGGCGATCGTGGAACTCGAACATCAACAGGTAGTCGAGGATGGTGTGCTGGTTCGGGCGCGGCTCCCACCAGAACTCGATCTTGAGGTCGAGGTGCCTCGGCTTGAGCTGCGAGAAGAGCAGGAGCGTCTCGTGGCGCATCGAGAGGAACTCCTCGGTGAGCGCGCGGTCGGTCGAGCGGCGGCGCTCGTCGAGGCGCTGCGCGTTACCGGCGTCGACGTCAGGCCACGCGCCGACGGCGTCGTGCTCGATGATGTGACGCAGATGGCCCTGCAGCACCCAGTCGCCAGTCGCGATGTGCATGAGAAGCTGCCGAAAGGACCAGCCGGGCAGCGGCGACGGGCGCTCCCAGTTCACCGGATCGACGTTATAGACGACGTAGAGCGCCGGGGCGGGCGCCAGGGCTTCGGCTGCGGTCTGCACCTGCGGCGGGAACTTCAGCTTCTGCGGCGCCCACGTCATGCGCAATGCGCGACGGACATCCGCGGCGTGCAGACGGTCGTGATACCCGAGCCAGATGCGCTCTCGGACAGAGTTGTGCTGATCGCCGTACGATCGCAGCGCCGCGGCGAGATGCCGCGGCTCGAGGAGATCGTAGAGGCCGCGGAGAAGGTTGCGCCGCTGCTCCATCTCTTCGATCAGCTCGGCAGGCGTGCGGGTGCGGCCGCGGTCGATCGCGCGCTCGCGCGCGGCCTTCGCCTCGGCCGGCGGCAGCGGCGGCGCGACTTCCCCGTCGCCGCGCAGGAGGCCCTGCGCCGCGAGCGCCCACGCCTGGTCGGCACCGGCGACGTGCGCGAGCAGATCGTGCAACGTGCGCGCGCCGTACGGCGCGTAGCGCCCCCAGTCGCCCGGGCCGACGCCGGCGAGCGCCGACATCAGCTCCGCGCGCGCCATGTGCATGTCGAGGACGGCGTCGTGGACGAAGGGTTCCATCGTGGCAGTGTAGCGAGGGTTGCTGTATTGGCGGCCCATTGCAGATGGCGGTGTTCGCGGTGGCACCAGCACCTCACCCGGGCCTATCCGGCCACTCTCTCCACGCCGCGGAGAGGGATCGCGGCGCTGAGTGGCGCTGGTATCGAGTGGAGGCGGGCGTAGCTTACCGCGACTCACAGCCGGGACGGCTGTGCCACATTTGGCCCGGGCACGGCGGTCCAGCACATAACGCGCGTTGACAAGCGACCCGTTGTCATGTGGCAGCGATGGTGGTATCACGGACGAGATGGAACGCACCTATCGGTCTACGAACGCGGTCAACGACGACGACGCCATCGCTGAGGCGCTGCGCGTGTTCGTGTGCGCGCTGGGGCCAGCGGCGGCCGAGGTGCGCATCGAGTTTCACGCCGGCGCCGTGACCGTTGCCGGAGTGGTCGCTTCGGCAGTCCAGCGCCAGGGCATCGAGGATTTGCTGCTGGCGCACGACGGCGTCGCGAGCGTCGTGAGTG
Organism: Chloroflexota bacterium; assembly: GCA_038066315.1. Lineage (GTDB taxonomy): Bacteria > Chloroflexota > Dehalococcoidia > DSTF01 > JACRBR01 > JANXYW01. The sequence goes on from JBBTPG010000029.1 coordinate 3,019, forward strand.
AGCTGCGGGTCGCCGCCGACAGCGGTGTGATCGCGTTCTGACGCGTTGGCCGGTCGCCGGTCAATCGTCGCCGGTGGCGAACGCCGGGCGATTGCCGGGTCTCCGCCCGTAGAACGCGCTGGACGGCGCTGAGACTTCGCCCCCACGTTTCCCCTTTGTCCTTCCGATCCGCGACGACTGACGACCGGCTACCCCGCCCGCCCCGTCTGTGATATCAATCTCCGAACCCATACTGAGCCGGGAGTGAAGGCTTGTTCAAGAAGATCCTGGTCGCGAATCGCGGCGAGATTGCGCTGCGCGTCATGCGGACGTGCCGCGAGATGGGTATCGCTACCGTCGCCGTGTATTCGACGGTGGACCGCAGCATGCTCCACGTCCGGTACGCAGATGAGGCGTATCACATCGGCGAGGGACCGCCGCTGGAGAGCTATCTCAACTACCAGAAGATCCTCGAGGTAGCGAAGGCCGCCGGCGTCGACGCCATACACCCCGGCTACGGCTTCCTGAGCGAGCGGACGGAGTTCGCGGAAGCCTGCGCCGGCGCCGGCATCACCTTCATCGGCCCCGACCCCAAGTCGGTGATTCTGCTGGGAGACAAGGTCAACGCGCGCCGGACGATGATCGCCGCGGGCGTGCCGGTCGTGCCGGGCACGGAGGGCCGCGTCGAAGCCGACGAGGCGGTGCGGCTCGCGCCGGGCATCGGCTTCCCACTGCTGATCAAGGCGTCGGCGGGCGGCGGCGGCAAGGGCATCCGCCTCGTGAGAAGCGCCGAAGAGATCGAGGGCGCCGTCCGCGTCGCGTCGAGCGAGGCGCAGTCCGCGTTCGGGGACGGCGGCGTGTTCCTGGAGCGCTACCTCTCGCCAGTGCGGCACGTCGAGATCCAGGTGCTGGCCGACAAGCACGGCAACGCCGTCGCGCTGGGCGAGCGAGAATGCTCGGTGCAGCGCCGCCACCAGAAGCTGCTCGAAGAGTCGCCGTCGCCCGTCCTGAGCCAGGCGACGCGCGAGCGGATGATGGCGGCGGGCGTCGCGGCGGCGAAGGCGTCGGGTTACTACAACGCGGGGACCGTCGAGTTCCTGTTCGATCCGGCGAAGGACGAGTTCTTCTTCCTGGAAGTGAACACGCGGCTGCAGGTGGAGCACCCGGTCACGGAGTTACTGTGCGGCCGCGATCTGGTGCGCGACCAGATCCGCATCGCAGCGGGCGAGCCGCTGGGCTTCACGCAAGACGACGTCGTGCTGCGCGGCGCGGCGATCGAGTGCCGCATCGCGGCCGAGGACCCGTACAACAACTACCTGCCTTCGCTGGGGCGCATCGACTACGTGAACGAGCCGAGCGGGCCGGGCGTGCGCGTCGACAGCAGCATCTTCAGCGGCATCGAGATCCCGTACTTCTACGACCCGATGCTGGCGAAGCTGATCTGCTGGGGCGCCGACCGCACGCAGGCGATCGAGCGGATGAAGCGCGCGCTGGGCGAGTACGTCATCGCCGGCGTGAAGACGAACATCCCGTTCCACCTGCAGCTGCTCGACGACCCGCGGTTCGTGGCCGGGCAGGTGCACACGGGCTTCCTCGACAGCGACTTCAAGATGGTGGAGCCGACCGAGTACACGGACGAAGAGCAGGTGGCGCTGCTGGTGGCGGCGGTGATGTCGCACAACCGGCGCTCCCGCAACGGCGCACAGCCCGCGGTGATCACGGGGCCGGACAGCGGCTGGCGGGACTCGGGCCGCGAGCGGCAACTGGCGTCGCGATCGGCGAGCGCACAACAGGGGAATCGATGGCGGCGAAATACCGGCTGAGGCTGGGTAACGACAGCCAGGAGGTCGAAGTCGAGCCGGATCACGCGGGAGGCTACCGCGTGACCGTCGGCGGCGTCACGTCGTCCGTGAGCCTCGATCGGATCAACGACTCCGCGCGCTACTCGCTGATCGTCGACGGCAAGCCGTACGAGATCTTCGCCGAGGAAGGGCCGACGAACTACCACGTGATCGTCGGCGGCCACACGGTGACCGTCGGCACGCAGACGGGCCGCCGCGGCGGCGCGGGCGGGGCCGATGGTTTCGAGGTAGACGCAGGCGGAGAGTGGGTGCTGAAATCGCCGATGACCGGGGTCGTCCGCGAGGTCCAGGTGAAGGCCGACGACGAGGTCGCCGAGGGCCAGGTGTTGGTCGTCGTCGAGGCGATGAAGATGCAAAACGAGCTCCACGCGCGCCGGGCGGGTACCGTGAAGGCGGTCTACGTCAGCGTCGGGCAGCGGGTCGACCAGGGGACGCCGCTGCTGGTGCTGGTGTAACCGGCCGCGCGGCGTTGCCGCGCTGGCGCCGAATGGCTTATAGTGAGACTCCATTGCAGGGCGCCTCCGGAGGCGCTCGCTTGCTGATAAGGGGCCAACGATAGCCAGAGATCTCCGCATAAACGAAAAGATCCGCGTCCGAGAAGTCCTCATCATCGACGATGAGGGTCAGAAGCTGGGCGTGACGCCCATCCTCCAGGCGCTCGAGATGGCTCGGGAACGCGGGCTCGACCTTGTCGAAGTGGCGCCGAACGCCAATCCTCCGGTCTGCCGCGTCCTGGACTATGGCAAGTTCAAGTACGAGCAGTCGAAGAAAGAGCGGGAGGCGCACAAGCACCAGAAGCAGGTCGTCCTGCGCGAGGTGCGCTTCAAGCCCAAGATCGGCCAGCATGACATCGACGTCAAGAAGCGCGTCGTCGAGGGGCTGCTCGCCGGTGGCGACAAGGTGAAGGTTTCGGTAATGTTCCGCGGGCGCGAGATCACGCACCCGGAGATCGGCCGCGAGCTTCTCCTCGGCATCGCCGCGAAGCTGAAAGAGGTCGCGCTCGTGGAGCGTCAACCCTCGATGGAGGGCCGCTTCATGAACATGTACCTGGCGCCGGTACCGCCGAAGCAGGAGCCGAAGATCAAGACGCCGCGCGTGCCGAAGCCCGCCGCGGTGGCCAGTTCGGGCGAGCCCGAAGGCGACACGGCGATGGCGGCAGCGCTGAAGGCTGCCGGGGCGGCGGACGGAG
>JBBTPG010000030.1:0-4425 GCA_038066315.1 Chloroflexota bacterium
AACCCACAACGCCGCCCAGAGGGCGCGCGCCGCCCCCGTTGGTACCCCGAAGCACCTGCAGGACGTAGACTCGATCGGGCCCGCATCGCGAGGGACCGCGAAGCGTCGTTATGTAATGTTTCGCCCTGTCCGGGCGCGCGGAAGGAGCTTCAGATGGCGCAGATCGATGGCGGCGACCTGGTCGCCCGCATGCTCAAGGGCGAAGGGATCGACACGATCTTCACGCTCTCGGGCGGGCACATCCAGAACATCTACGACGGCTGCATCGACGAGGGCATCCGCGTGGTCGATACGCGGCACGAGCAGTCGGCGGGCCACGCGGCCGAGGGGTACGGCCGGCTGACCCGCAAGTGCGGCGTCGCCGTGGTGACTGCCGGGCCGGGCGTCACCGACGTCGTGACGGCGGTCGCGACCGCATACCAGAACGCCAGCCCGATGCTGGTGATCGGCGGCGCGGCGCCGCTGGGCACGTCGCTGATGGGCGCGCTGCAGGAGATCCCGGGCACCGTCGAGATGATGCGCCCAATCACGAAGTGGGCGGCGACGATCCCGTTCACCAAGCGCATCCCCGACTACCTGGCGCAGGCGTTCCGCGTCGCGCTGACCGGGCGCTACGGCCCGGTGTTCCTGGAGATCCCGTCTGACATCCTGTTCGGCCGCGTCGAGGAGTCGGAGGTGCCGCTGCCGACGGGCTACCGCACGGAGGGGCGCACGCAGGGCGACTTCGGGCTGATCAGGCTGGCGGCGTCGCTGCTGGCGGACGCGGAGCGGCCGGCGGTGATGGGCGGCACGGGCGTGTACTGGGCGGACGCGGGCGCGGCGCTGCAGGAGCTGGCGGAGAAGGTGCACGCGCCGATCTACCTCAACGACATGGGCCGCGGCACCGTCAGCCAGGAGCATCCGCAGTTCATGAGCCGCACGCGCCGCACGGCGTTCGGCGAGGCCGACGTGATCCTCTTTGCCGGCACGATGATCGACTTCCGCCTGCGCTACGGGCGCAGCATCAACCCGGCGGCGAAGGTGATCTCGATCGACATCGACCCGAACGAGCTGGGCCGCAATCGTGGCGTCGACGTTGGCATCGAAGGCGACCCGAAGCACGCACTCCAGCAGATCACGGCGGAGCTGGGGTCGCGATCGGGCCGGCACGACGCGTGGATCGGCAAGCTGCGCGACGGCGAGACGAAGGTGACGGAGCTGCGTCAGAAGTGGCTGCACTCCGACGCGAACCCGATCCACCCGCTGCGTTTGTGCAACGAGATGGCGAAGTTCGTCGACGACGAGACGATCGTGGTGGGCGATGGCGGCGACATCGTCGGCTTGTCGTCGCAGGTGCTGCCGGTGAACCACCCCGGCCAGTTCATGGGCCCCGGCCCGCTGGGCACGCTGGGCGTCGGCACGGGCTTCTGCATGGCGGCGAGCGTCGTCCACCCGAAGAAGAAGATCCTGATGGTGAACGGCGACGGGTCGTTCGGCCTCAACGGGTTTGATTTCGACACGTTCGTGCGCTTCGGCATGCCGGTCGTATCGGTGATCGGCAACGACCGGCAGTGGGGGCAGATCCTCGTGGGTCAGGAGAAGATGTACGGCGCGGAGCGCGTGGTGGCGACGCGGCTGGGCGACAACGCGCGGTACGATAAGGTTGTGGAGGCGCTGGGCGGGCACGGCGAATTCGTGACCGAGCCGGGCGAGATCTTCCCGGCGATCGAGCGCGCGTTTGCGTCCGGCAAGCCGGCGTGCGTGAACGTGATCATCGACCAGAAGCCGGAGGGCGTCACCGGCGGCTACGAGTTCCTGGGATAACGGGGCTGCGCATCCCGGAGCCGGCGGCGGAATTGGGCGATACTTATGCAGGGACGCACTGAGGCTGGAGGCAGAAAGCTGGACACTGGACCGACCGATGGCGGGGGCGCGCGCAGGACGCACGCGCGGACGGAGTTGAAGCTTCGTCCCGACGAGCGTTCCTCGCTTTCTCCCCTTCGCGCGCTTCGTGCTCTTCGTGGACCGTTCCTCGTCTTGATGTTTGCGGCGCTCGCATCGCTGTTGACGAGTGCGCGCTGCTACCCGCCTGGCACGCGTGTGATCGTGTTTGTGCAGGGCGCATACACCGCGTACGACAAGGACGGCACGGAGGCCACCATCACGGAAGGTCAGCGCTTCAACGTGCTGAAGAACGAGTTCGCGGCGAAGGGATATGCACGCACCGCGCTGCTCGACTTCAGCTACGCGGGAGGCGCGGTCCGGCCCGACGGATCGTGGCGTCCGAAGCCGTATCCATGCGAGCTCACGGACCGCAGCGCCAACGACAATCTGGCCGTGCTGGAGAACATGCTCCGCGACTACGGCGCGCGCCATCCCGAGGCGCACTTTACGCTCGTCGGCCACAGCCTCGGCGGCTACCTCGTGTTCCTCGAGGGGGCGCGGGAGGCCGGCCGCACGGAGGCGGCGAAGCTGCGCATCGACGCGGTGGTCACGCTCGACGCGCCGCTGAAGGGCGTCGCGCCCGACAAGAAGACCGTCATCGACTTCACCGTCCATTGCGACAAGACGTACATCGCGGGCGCCGAACTCGTCGGGCAGAAGCTCGACCCGGCGACGCCCGAGGTGCGGCGCACGCAGGCGCTGGCGATGGCGCAGCAGGGCATCCGGCTTGCGACGTTCGGCAACAGCCTGGACTGCCTCTGGAATCCCGGCGTCTGCGTCCCGGCGCTGGCCTGGGTCGACGACAGCGGCACGCAGGTGCTGCCGGGCGACGCGGCCGCATCGCAGATGTACCGCATCAAATCGGCGCCGTTCGCCAGCCACGAGGCGATCCTCGCGGACGCCGCGGTCGGCGGCGATGTGGTCGGGTTCGTCGGGCCGCCGTAGAGGGCCGACCCAACAGTCCGGCTCGAGTTTTCGTGCTACGACAAGTCATTACGCCGTTTTCTTAGCACGAAATCACACGTCTACTTCCGATACCCCATCGCCGCTCCCTATACTGCCTTACGTCGCACGCTGGATTCGTGCAGGACGTCCCATCATCTCCCGGCCGAGGTATCGACGGTGATCAACCCGCTAGTCGCCCTGCTCGGGCTGTTCTCCCACGACGTGGGGATCGACCTGGGCACCGCCAACACGCTCGTCATCGTCAAGGGACGAGGTATCGTCATCGACGAGCCGTCCGTCGTGGCGATCGACCGGCAGACGAAGAAGATCCTCGCGATCGGCGCCGAAGCCAAGCGCATGGTGGGCCGGACGCCGGCCAGCATTGTGGCGGTGCGGCCGCTGAAAGACGGCGTCATCTCCGATTTTGAGGTGACGGAGCGCATGCTGCAGTACTTCATCCGCTCCGTACACGAGCGATTCGGGTTCGGCATCCCGCGGCCGCGCGTCATCGTCGGCATCCCGAGCGGCGTGACGGAAGTCGAGAAGCGCGCCGTGCACGACGCGGCGCTGAACGCGGGCGCGCGCGCAGCGTTCCTCGTCGAGGAGCCGATGGCCGCGGCGATCGGCGCGGGGCTGCCGATCATGGAACCGAACGGCTGTATGATCGTGGACATCGGCGGCGGCACGACGGAGGTCGCGGTGATCGCGCTGGGCGGCGTCGTGGTCAGCACGTCGATCCGCACGGCGGGCGACGAGATGGACCAGGAGATCATGGCGTACGCGCGCCAGGTGCATAACATGCTGATCGGCGAGCGCACGGCGGAAGAGATCAAGATCGAAGCGGGCTCCGCGTACCCGCTCGAGGAAGAGTCGACCGTGGACATCCGCGGCCGCGACCTGGCGACGGGGCTGCCGAAGTCGGTCGAAGTCAGCACCGTCGAGATCCGCGACGCGCTTTCGGGCAGCATCAACGCCGTCATCGACGCGGTGCGATCGACGATCGAAGTGACACCGCCGGAGCTGGTGGCCGATCTGATGTATCGCGGCATCGCGCTGGCAGGCGGTGGTGCGCTGCTGCGCGGCCTCGACCGGCGGCTGGCGCAGGAGACGCGCTTCCCGGTGTACGTCGCCGAGGACCCGCTGCTCTGCGTCGTCAAGGGCACGGGTGAGGTGCTGGAAGAGGCGAAGATGCTGCAGAAGGTGCAGTCGGCACTGGCGACGCGCAAGCCGCCGCGATAAGAACGAATCCACAGATTACGCAGATTTCACAGATTTCACAGATGGTTGGGGGGGCGCCACCGCGATGATGTCGGTTGCGCGAATGCGGGCGCACAGCCGTGCGCCCCTACCGCGACACCTGAAACCTTCGCGCTCTTCGTGATCTTCGTGGATCGAAGCCCTACGGCGCCACGAGCAGGCGCGGGCGCACAGCCGTGCGCCCCTACTGTGACGTTCTGGCCTATGGCGGCGCGATGAGCTTCGCGCTGGCGGTTTCAATGCGGTCGAGGATCTGCTGCGCCTCGGGCGGGCCGGCGAGGCGCGGCTGGTACTCGTCGT
>JBBTPG010000031.1:0-1135 GCA_038066315.1 Chloroflexota bacterium
TTGCGTCATTCCACATCATACGGATCGCGTCCGCAAGCGCCTGCGGGTCCGACGGCGGCACGAGCCAGCCGCTCTTGCCGTGCTCGACGATCTCGCGGTAGGCGCCGATATCCGTCGCGACGGTGGGTGTGCCGCACGACATCGCTTCGGCCAGCGGCAGGCCGAAGCCTTCGTGTACGGACGCCGTGACGAGCAGCTTCGCCTCGTTGTAGTGGCGCACCAGCGCTTCCGTGGGGATGCGGCCGGTGAAGTCGACGCGCGAGTTCAGGCCGTACTCGTCGACCAGGCGCGGGGCGAGCTTCAGGTTGTGCTTCGCGTTATCGACGAACGTGACGCGGAAGTCCATCTCGTCCTTGAGGAGGTCGAGCGCCTTGAGGAAGTAGCGCGCGCCCTTGTTACGGTCCTCCGAGTTGCCGACGTAGAGCAGCTTGTCCGGCTGGCGCTCGACGCCGGGCAGCGGGCGGAAGGTGTCGACGTCGATGCCGTTGTAGACGGTGCGGACGCGCTCCGGCGGCAGGTGGAACGCCTCCTCGACATCGACGCGCGACGTCTCCGAGACGACGATGACGCGGTCGACGCGCTTCGCGACGACCTCCTGCATGATCCACGGCGACCAGAGGATGCGGCGCGCCTTCTCGTAGGTCGAGCGCGCCTGGCGGAGCTGGTTCTTCAGGTCGTACGAGAGCGGGTGGTGGATCGTCGCGACGAGCGGGAAGCCGCTGGCGTGCGTTGCCCAGACGCCGTAGCTCAGCGTCTGGTTATCGTGTACGACGTCGAAGCGATGCTGCCCGGCCAGCTCGCGCAGCTTGAAGTAGGCGCGCACGCTGAAGTTCGCCAGCAGCGACGAGAGGGCGATGCGCGTCGAGATGAACTCGTAGAAGTTCACCGGGTGGAAGTAGCTGAGCGGCGGCCGGTTGAAGACGAAGTCCTTCTTGTAGTGGTGGTACGTCCAGTAGCTGTAGTCGGTGATGTTGTGCGTGACGACGCGCTCATCGAGCTGCGGGTACGGCGGGCCGGCGATGACGTGGACCTCGTGGCCCATGCGGGCGAGCTCGCGCGTCAGGTAGAACAGGTACACGCCCTGGCCGCCCGAGTACATGTTGCCCTGGTACATGAGGAAGCAGATTTTCACGGG
>JBBTPG010000032.1:0-4224 GCA_038066315.1 Chloroflexota bacterium
CAGCGGAGCACCTCACCCCGGCCTTCGGCCACCCCTCTCCACGCAGTGGAGAGGGGCTCAACCCGGCGTTTGGAAGCTATTTTCAAGGCAGAGTGCTTCTAACGAGGGCGGCTATAGTCCACGCTTCGAGTCGCGTTCACGAACGCACATGCGAAAGCACTGCGTTAGACCGATGCGCCCAGGCTCCGCACCCGCTCATACAGCTCGACGAGGTCATCCGAGACCGGCACGGCGTGATGCCGCAGATCGTGCCGCACCGTGCGCGCGTCGAGCACCCGTCCCACGAATTGCGCGAGCGGCTGCACCGCCGCCTCCGGGTCCGCGTGCAGCGCCGCGTACTCGACGCAGATCGCGTCCAGGCCGTATTCGCCGATGATCTCCAGCAGCCGCTCGTACTGCGTGCGCCAGACGTGCTTGACCGCGTTCTCGGCTTCCTCGCCGGCCTGTGCGTAATAGCGCAGCGTCGAGGCGACGACCTCCGCCGGGCTCCGCAAGCAGACGATGATTCTCGGCGGCTCCGGCAGCACGTCGAGCCACGGCTCGAGTGTCCACGAGAAGCGCGGGTCTTTCCACGCCGGAGTGGCGACCTTCACCTGCTCTCGCATGTAATCGACGTACTCCACGGCGGCCTCGCGGATCTGCTCACGCGTCGCCGTCGTGAACCACTCGCCGACGCCGGCCGCCTTCAGGATCGCATCGTTGATCATGATCACCATGCGCTCCTCAAAGTAGCCCTCGGCGTTGTGTTCGTCCGGCTCGATGAGGTCATGGCCGACGGACAGCCCCGCTTCGTGCAGCAGCTGCGCGACCGCGCTCGTCCCGGACCTGCCGCTGCCCGTGATCAGGAACATCGGCTACCACCGGTTCCGGTGCACGTACTCGTCCCACGGCAGCCGCGCCGCCTCCGGCACCGACTTCGGCGCCTTCGCGCGGTATCCGAAGCCGATGACGATGCACACGCGCCACGTCTCCGGCAACCCCAGCGTGTCGCGCGCGCACTCGACGTGGTGCATGCTCACCGGGCACGACGCGATGCCCTCCGCCCACGCCGCCACCATCATGTTCTGCGCCGCCCGCCCCGCGTCGAACTCACTCCGCGTGCCGGCGTCCGTCAGCGCGACCGCCACCAGCAGCGGCGTCGACGGGATCCAGGCCGCGAAGTCACCGCACTTCGCGACCTCTTCCTTCATCTTCTGGTCGTCGATGACGATGAACCTGCACGGCTGCACGTTCTTCGAGCTGCCCGCCATCCGCCCCGCCTGCACGATCCGCCGCACCGCGTCCTCGGGCACCGCCTGCTCCGTAAACGAGCGCGTATCCCGCTTCGTGATGATCGTTTTGTACGTGTCCAACGCTTCCCCTCCGCCTAGCGCGCTTCCCCAGGGTGAGATGCCGCGATAACCACGGCTGCCCGCTCGTGAGCACCAACCCCGCCACGCGGAGTATGCCGACGCGCCCCGCTTATCGCCACCGCTGGATCGCAACGTCCGCGTCCGCGATGATGCCGCCATGGCACGGTACGGCTTTACCTTCCCCTTCGATGGTCTGCCTCTCCACGCGCACAAGGACGCGCTGCAGGAAGCCGAGCGCATCGGCTACACCGACGCCTGGTCGTACGAGATCGACGGCATCGACTGCTTCGCGCCGCTCGCGATGGCCGCGGCGTGGACGGAGAAGCTGCGCCTCGGCACGGCCATTGCCAACGTCTACACGCGCGCGCCGCTGACGCTCGCGATCTCGGCCAACGGCATCGCCGAGGCGGCGCCCGGGCGCTTCGCGCTCGGCATCGGCGCCGGGTCGTCCGTCATCGTCGAGCAGTGGAGCGGCGTGCCGTTCGAGGTCCCCTACCGCAAGGTGCGTGACGTCAACAGGCTGCTCAGGCAGGCGTTCACCGGCGAGAAAGTCGTCGCCGATCTGGAGACGGTGAAGGCGAACGGCTTCCGCCTCTCGCGCCGGCTCGCGCCGCCGCCGCCCGTCTATATCGCCGCGCTGCGCGAGCGCATGCTGCGCCTGGCCGGCGCCGAGTCCGACGGCGTCATCATCAACTGGCTCGGGGCGGGCGACGTCCCGAAGGCCGTCGCGGCCGCGCGCGCGGGCGCCCGCAAGGCCGGACGTGATCCCGCGAAGCTCGAAGTTGTCTGCCGCATCTTCGTCTGCATGACCGAGGACGCCGCGCTCATCGATTTCCTCGGCCGGCGCATGATCGCGGCGTACCTCAACGTCCCCGTCTATGCCGCCTTCCACGAGTGGCTCGGCCGCGGCGACGCGCTGCGCCCCATGTGGGAGGCGTGGTCGTCGGGAGATCGCAAAGCCGCGACGGCCGCCATCCCGGCACAAGCCATCGAGGATTTGCTGATCTACGGCGACGCCGACACCTGCCACAGGAAGATCCAGGCGTACGTCGACGGCGGCGTCACCGTGCCCGTGCTGAACTTCATCCCCGTCGCCGCCGAGCCGCAGCAGCGCGCCGAGCAGTCGCTCGCCATGCTGCGCGCGCTCGCGCCACGCTAACGCGGACACGACAGCGCTGAACTTGCGGCACAGGCATTGCCTCTCCACTGTGCGGAGAGCGCCGGGGTGACGTCGGGCGGGGTGCGGCGAGCACGACGATCTACCGCGCCGGTCCGGCTCCGCCGGACGCACAGCCGGGGACGGCTATGCCACGCGCTTTGCGTCTCCATCTTAGGCGAGGTCGACGAGCGAGCTCACAGCCCGCTCTTCGAGTCAGACGAGATCGCCGAACATCGGGACACAACAATGCCCTCCCCGCCGGGCGACAAGGGGCGGGGTGCGCAGATCGCTGAGGTAGCGTCGTGTCGGCTCGTGAGGTGCTTGCGTAGCGATACGCCTATGTCGCCATCACGAACGCGCGGTCCAGTTCGAACCGCACCTGCAGTTGCTTGGGCCCGCCCGGCACCAGCACGGCACCGGCGTCGCCCTCGATGCGCAGCGACGTGATGCGCGGTACCAGCGTGTTGAGGACGATCTGCGTCTCCAGCCGCGCCAGCGGCGCCCCCAGGCAGAAGTGGATGCCCTGCCCGAACCCCAGGTGCCGATTCGGACTGCGGTCGATGACGAACTCCTCCGCCCGATCGAACGCTTCCTCGTCGTGGTTCGCCGAAGCGATGAGCACGAGCATGCGGTCGTCCTTGGGTATCGTTACGCCGTGCACCTCGACGTCGCGCGCCGCGCGGCGGAAGGTCGCCGGGAACGGCGGGAAGAAGCGCAGCGTCTCTTCGATCATCGACGGGATCAGCTCGGGGCGCTCTTTGAGCTGTCCGAGCACCTCCGGGAACTGGGTGAACACGCGCGCGCAATTCACGATCAGCCCGGTCGTCGTCTCGTTGCCAGCGACGAGCAGGACCCGGCAGATCACCAGCAGATCCTGCTGGCTCAGCCGCCCGCCATCTTCCGTCTCCGCGTGCACGAGCGCGCTCAGCAGGTTGTCTTCGGGCGCGGCGCGCAACTTGTCGAGCTGTTTCGAGAAGTAGGCGTCGAACTCGGCGTTGATCTCTTCGAGCGCGTTGACTTCGGGCGTAAACAGCGCTGTCGCGACGTTCTCGATGATCGCGTCCGACCAGCGCTTGAACGTCGCCATGTCGCCATCTTGCACGCCCAACATCGACGCGATCACCATCACAGGCAGGGGGTACGCGATGCCCGCGACGAAGTCCGTCGTCGCCCCCGAGAGCATGCGGTCGACCATGATCTTGCAGTTCGCTTCGATAGCCGGCCGCTGCAGCTCGATGACCCGCGGAGTGAACGCCTTGGTGAGCAGTCCGCGCATCCGCGTGTGCACGGGCGGATCGTCGAAGAGGATCGTCGGCGGACGGACCTCACCCTCGGCCCGCTGCCCGACCTCCGACGAGAACGTTGCCGGGTCGTGGAAGATCCGTACCGCGTCTTCGTACCGCGTGACGAACCAGATGGGACCGCCCGGCGGCTTGAACACCGGGGAGCTCTTGCGCAGGAGCGCCAGGACTGGGAACGGATCGCCGGCCATCTCCGGGCTGTCGAAAAAGGTAAACGGCTTCTGCGGTTCGCTCACGTGCTCTCCAATGTTCGCCTACAGACAATATTTGGCCTGAGACAAAATATCGCGGCCCAGCGCCGGGTGTCAAGAGGGCCGGAATCGCGTGTCGTGCTACACGTGCCTTTGGCGCGCGGTGTTGCAACTGGCTGTGGCAGGTATACCACAGGCCGACCAGAATCGAGCCAACGCCC